>JAISPL010000049.1 GCA_031274925.1 Syntrophobacterales bacterium
GGAGATACGCACCCAAACACAAAAGTTGTGAAAGAAAATATGAAGGCCGCATATCTCAACACTGATCGTAAGGAATTGTTTGAGGACTGGTTTCAAAGAATGTTTGATGTTTAAGCCGCAGGTTTGCACATACTTCAAGGTATAAGTTTTTAGTAAATTCCGTAACGGCAATCTGATTGTAATTGTAACACATTAGATGGAGCGGGCGACGGGGCTCGAACCCGCGGCATCAAGCTTGGGAAGCTTGCACTCTACCAGCTGAGTTACGCCCGCACAGGTATTATAATAATGGAAACAGGAGAGTAAATCAATAGTTTGTTAGTCCTTCCTGTTGCGCTTGAATCTTTCCCCGGATATTGCACAGTCAGGTTTCCACGGGGGTATAGTCATTCTTCGATACCATTTAACAACATGTCTTGAGGGATTATTCCATCAGGTTTTGAGACTCGGCCGTATTCACACGGTGCGGATACTTTGCCTCGGGTGTCTGCCGGTGAGACCATAAGGTAGGTAACCAGACTCCAGTCTTTTGGACTCAGCGCTCTCAAGGGTTTGTGCGATTTTTTGTTTTATGATATATAATATACCGATGAATGTACTCATAATTGAAGATGAAGTCAAAGTCGCAAGCTTTATAAGCCGGGGCCTTGAAGAAGAAGGATATCGCGTCGATGTAGCAAATGACGGGAGGCAGGGCCTGGACCAACTGAAAGAGTCAAGCTATGATATTGTGCTTCTTGATCTGATGATCCCGGAGATTGATGGACTAGAGGTCCTAAGAGAAGTGCGCTCTTGGGGTATGAACACGCCTGTTCTTATCATCACGGCCAAAAGTTCTAAAGAAGATGTGGTAAAAGGGTTAGATACCGGGAGCGACGACTACCTGACCAAGCCATTTTCCTTTGACGAGCTTTTGGCCCGGATGCGCGCCCTTTTGAGGAGGAGCAAACAGGCCGACACCCGCATACTCGAATACGGACACATTGTCTTGGACCCTTATGACAGAAAATTGAGTATGGACTCTAAAGAAGTGGAACTGACAGATAAGGAGTTTCTTATCATGGAATTCCTGCTCAAGAACCCTGAAAGACCACTCACGAGAAATGAGATAGCCGAATACGTGTGGCAGAATAAGGTCGAATCGACAAACATTGTAGATGTATATGTCAACTTTTTAAGAAAGAAGCTCGACTCACTCTCCACAAGGAGGTATATTCATACAGTACGGGGTATAGGCTACATAATTAAAGAAGGCGATGAGGAAAGTTAATCTGCCTATAAGGTGGAGGCTTACAATCTGGTACGGCGCGATACTCGCGCTTATTCTCGTCGTCTTTTCGTCAGGCGTCTATGTTTATTTCAGGAACAGCCTCCAGAAAAGCATCGATACGAAAATCAAATCTATAGCGGAAGTATTATCGTCTTCCATGACAGAGACTCATGGCAATACCGTGTTGGGAAACTTTGAACGGTACCTGGAGAACGTGTTAGGGAGAAAGCCGAAGGGAAAGTTCATACAAATAATCGACAGGTCCGGGAAGATCGGGGCAAAAATGAGCGACATTGAGACGGAGACGGTACCCACCAGCTTCAACACTATGGAACGGGCCTTAAGAGGGGAAGTAGTCTACGAGACTCTGGGCGCAAAACGGCCGAGGCTCCGGATGATCACACTGCCCATAGCGGACGGCAAGGCTGAAAGCAAGAAAGTGACGAGTATTGTACAGGTAGGAACATCTCTCGAAGATTTCGACGAGACAATGACCAAGCTTCTTATCGTCATGATTATCGGTATCCCGACATCGCTCTCGGCCACGGTAATGGTCGGTTATTTTATGGCGAGAAAGACATTGAGGCCCGTGGATCAACTCAGAAAGACTGCAGTCAAGATATCGTCGACGAACCTTGACGAGAGGATTGACATTGGGAACAGAAAAGACGAATTGTCCAGGCTTGCGGAGACCTTCAATGCCATGATAAGCAGGCTGAAAGACGCATTCCTCCGGATCAATCAGTTCAGTCTTGATGTGTCACATGAACTGAAAACACCCCTAACTATATTAAAAGGTGAGACGGAGGTGGCGCTTCGTAAAGACAGAGGCCCGGAAGAATACAAGAAGTTGCTGGTTAGCAGCTTGGAAGAGGTGGACAGGATGACGAGAATCATCGACGATCTACTGCTTCTTTCCAAGTCTGATCCTAAGGATGTGAGACTCAACATCAACGACATTGCATTGAGAGACCTTCTTATGGACGTCTGTATGGACATGAGAATTTTCGCCGAAAAAAAGGAGATTGAGCTCTCAATCAACGAATTGAGCGATGTCCGTCTTAGAGGGGATGAACTGAAGCTGAGAAGAATGTTTCTCAACATAGTAGAAAACGGCATAAAATATACTGGAAAAGGGGGGAGGGTGGAGGTATCGTCTTTCGTGAATGACGGGTATGTCCAGATAAATGTGAAGGATAATGGGGTAGGAATTTCGGAAGACGACATAAACTATGTATTTGACAGGTTCTATCAAGCCGATAAGTCGAGAAGGAGGGAGGGCGGCAGCGGTCTCGGGCTGTCCATAAGCAAATGGATTGCTGAAGCCCACAAAGGCTCCATCCAGGTAGAAAGCCGGCCTATGAAAGGAAGCCTGTTTTTGATCAAACTGCCTTTATAACTGGAGGGATTTATGAAAAACAAACGATGGTATTTGACCATTACTCTGCTCGTCTGCATAGTACTGGTATTCGTGTATGCAAGAGGAAAATTGATTGCCAGGGAAGCCGTGTTTGATGCGAACAAAATGCCGGTAAAAGCTGTGGCATATGATAATAAGGGTTTACCGAGTTTCAGTCCTCTTGTTAAGCAGGTGAGATCTGCAATTGTCAACATAAGCACTACTACGGTCACTAAAAGTCATGATATGGGCGGATTCATGGGTCCTCAAGGAGGGTTCAAAGACTTTTTCGGAGAGGATTTTTTCGAGAAGTTCTTCGGTGATATGCCAAAAAGGGAGTACAAACAGCGGAGCCTTGGATCTGGATTCATTATTGACAGGGAAGGTTACATTCTTACCAACAATCACGTGGTAGAAAAGGCACAAACCATAAAAGTAAAGCTTACGGATTGGAAAGAGTATGACGCCACCGTGGTCGGCAGAGATCCTAAGATGGACCTTGCTCTGATAAAGATTAATGCGAGGCATGATCTTCCTGCCACGACTTTTGGAGATTCAGATAAGCTGGAAGTGGGTGACTGGGTTGTTGCCATAGGGAATCCGTTTGGTCTTGAGCATACCGTGACTCAGGGAATAGTGAGCGCAAAAGGAAGGGTTATAGGGGCTGGTCCCTATGACGATTTTATCCAGACAGACGCGTCCATCAATCCCGGAAACAGCGGAGGACCATTGTTTAATCTTAATGGTGAAGTTGTGGGGATAAATACCGCGATCGTTTCTGGAGGACAGGGTATAGGATTTGCGATACCCATCAACGTGGTCAAGGACCTTCTGCCTCAGCTCAAGACCAAAGGCAGGGTCGTCCGGGGGTGGCTCGGTGTGGTGATACAGAAGGTGACGCCTGAAATTGCAAAGAGTTTCGGGCTGAAGGAGGCGGAAGGGGCGCTTGTTTCCGATGTTGCTGAACAAAGTTCTGCGGATAAGGCTGGTATAAAGAGAGGAGATGTGATTACTTCCTTCAATGGGAAACAAATAAAGGAGATGGATCAACTTCCTAAACTGGTCGGCGCTACGGAGATTGGCAAAGAAGTCACCGTAGGTATTCTAAGAGATGGTAAGTCGATTGAAGTGAAAGTTACGATAGGCGAGATGAAGGAAGAAGGTCCCATGGTTTCGAAGAAACCCGAGGTGGAGAAGGATTCCTTCGGGCTTATAGTCCAGAATATTACCCCGGACATTACGAAGCATCTGAATTTGAAGGACAAGAAGGGAGTTATAGTTACCGACGTTCAGCCAGGAAGTCCGGCACAGAATGCTGATATCAGGTCAGGTGATGTGATTAAAGAGATTGGAAGGAAACCCATTAGAAACCTGGCTGATTTCAAAGAGGTGATGAAAAAGGCAAGCATCAAGGAGGGTATAGTGCTTCTGGTTACGAGAGAGAATGCGACCTTCTATGCGGTAATAAGAGAATAACGGACAAAATTTACGACGATCCACATGAAGAAATCAGGTGGGATTAAAGATATGCCCTATCCTCAAACCTGATTCTGGCATTCTTCCATACACACAGTACGATAAAGGAGGGATAGACGACCGCACAGGAAAAGTGATAAGGAATTAGAATAAGGGTGTTCAAAATTGAGTCAAGGAACGGCTTTTTATCAAGGAACTGCGGCAGTCGTAAGGACGTATCTTTGGAGGCCCCTCCTGCCCTGCCGGAGGTTATGATTCTATATAGAGCTTGACTTGTTATGAACATATGTTTAGCATAACAACATGGCGCGACCAAAAAAATGCAGGTGCCTTGTCGGTTCCCCAAATGCAGTATACTTCAAGCCGCGAGGCATTCCTCTTGCCAAGCTTGAGGAGGTATCTCTCAGTCCTGACGAATTCGAGGCCATTAATCTTGCCGACTATCAGGGTCTTTATCACGAAGAGGCCGCCGGGAAGATGGGTGTGTCGAGACCCACGTTTGGGAGAATACTTGGGGCGGCCCGAAAAAAGATAGCCGACGCGGTGGTGCAAGGCAAAGCCCTCCAAATCGAGACCGAGGTAGATGACAAAGGAAGATGAGCGTATTTCCCTGAGTGCATTCCCCTTGTAAATCAGGGAGCTTTCAGACCGTGAGGCCCATCTTGACACTTAAAGAAAGGCTGGGCGTTCCTATGCGGACACCTACTACACTAAGGTAAAGGAATATTGCCGTGCCCCGTTACCGTTGCTCCGCTGAGGCCAAGTCCTCCCTTCTCTTCCACCTCTTATGGGAGGAAATAGCGAATCGGTGGGCTTCGTCCCTCATTTTTACGATCTCGCGAAATATCGGAGAGTTCTTTGGCATCGGGAGAGGGTTTTTGCGAAGCGGCAGGTAGATAAGATCGTCCATTCTCTTTCTTCTCTGACCTTTGGCAATACCGATCACATCAATATCCCGGCTCATTGACCGGAGGATTTTGCTCACTGAGTAGAGATGGCCTTTACCTCCGTCGATTATCATCAGATCAGGCATAGGACCCAGTTTCTCGTCAGCCATCCTCCTGCCTATGACCTCCCCCATCATGGCAATATCGTCCATGCAGGGCGCCTCTCTTATGTGAAACACGCGGTATCCGCTCTTTTTTGCCTTAAAACTCTCGAATACCACCATCACACCTATTGGGTTAGCCCCTCCGGTATGGGAATTATCGTAAATTTCTATCCTGAAAGGCTCTTTTCTTAAATGGAGTGCGGCCGCAAAGGTTTTTTCGTTCACCACCGACTCCGTCTCGTGGAGATTCTCGATTGCCAAGGAAATCATTTCTCGCGCGAGCCTTCCGCCAGGGCCGTAGATCTTCACGGGTCCCTGTTTTTGTTTCCTCAAATATCTCTCCAGCGAAACCCTGTCCTCCAATTCCTCTGATAACATGATTTCATCAGGTATCGGCCTTGAAGTGTAGTACTGGAACAGAAAAGACGACAGGACTTCCTCAAAATTGCCGCCCATCAACTCCTCTTTGAACAGCCTTTTTGAAATGAGAATCCCTTTGCGGAAACTCAGCAGGGTTGCGCGGAACCTCTCCTTTTCCTGCGCGAACGCCCATACATCTCTGTTCTTCCCGAGGTGTTCATGGACGTTCTGTCTTTCCATCATTCTTTTGATGGCCTGGTATCGCCCCTTCATCTTTCCGGCTTCTTCAAAATTCCACGAGGCAGCCGCTTTCTTGATGCGGTCATCCAAGTCTTTTAAAAGCTTCTCATCTCTTCCCGAGAGAAAATCTTTGAGTTCTTCGACGACCTGACCGTAAACCTCCTCGCGGATATCCCCTCCGCAGGGTCCGAGACACTTCTTTAACTCAAAAAGCATGCACGGCCTTTTCCTTTTCCGAAAAACAGTATCCTTACATCTCCTGATGGGGTAGAGGGTCTGGACCAATTTCAGGACATCCCGCACATCTTTTCCATGAGGGTAAGGACCGAAATAGGCGGAGCCATCATTTTTGATCTTCCGCGTCACATAGAGAGCGGGAAAACGTTCATGGATGGAAAGCTTCAGGGATACATAAGTCTTGTCATCTTTCAGAATAATATTGTATTTCGGGGTATGCTCCTTAATAAGATTGTTTTCGAGGAGAAAGGCTTCTTTCTCGTTATCCGTAAGCACCACGTCCACATGGTCAATCGACCCGGCAAGATGTTCGGTCTTCACCGACCTCCCGCTTTCCCGGAAGTAGCTCCTTACCCTGTCTTTGATATTCTTCGCCTTTCCTATGTATATGATCTGCTTGTTTTTGTCTCTGAATATATAGACGCCGGAAGATTCCGGCAGGTTATCCATAATTGATTCATTCATCAGGTTTCACACAATTCGCGGTGAAGTGTTGGGACTCTCTTTCCTCATACGCTCCATCCCTACACTCCATACCACTCTAGAGAGTCAATTCCATTTGCTCAAGTTTGAGCAGGCGGTCTCTCAATTGAGCGGCTTTTTCGAAGTCCCATTTTTTTGCCGCTTCTCCGATCTCTTTCCTGAGTTTCTTCACCATCTTCGACAGTTTCTTTGGCTCAAGGGTCTTTTCCTCCAACTCGTCAATGGGCACTGTGTAATAATCTTTTTCATAGATTGAGGAAAGGATGTCAACCACAGACTTTTTGATCCCTTCGGGGGTTATGCCATTTTTCTCATTATATTCCATCTGCGCCTTGCGCCTTCGCTCTGTCTCGCCTATTGCCCGGCTCATGGAATTTGTCATCACGTCGGCAAACATGAGCACCTTCCCGTTCAGGTTTCTTGCTGCCCTGCCGCATGTCTGAATAAGAGAGGTTTGAGACCGGAGAAACCCCTCTTTGTCCGCATCAAGAATGGCCACAAGGGCTACCTCGGGAAGGTCAAGTCCTTCTCTCAGGAGGTTTACCCCCACGAGGACATCGAACTTCCCTGCCCTCAGGTCTCTTACAATCGCGACTCGCTCAAGAGTGCTTACGTCAGAATGAAGATATTTCGTTTTCACGCCCTTATCAAGAAGATAGTCCGTAAGGTCCTCCGCGAAACGCTTCGTGAGTGTCGTGACGAGCGCCCTTTCCTTGTTCTCCACGACTCTTTTTATCTCGGGAAGCAGCGTATCCACCTGATTCTTCGCTTTCATTATCTCAATGGCTGGGTCCATGAGACCGGTGGGCCGTATGATCTGCTCCACCGTATACCCTTTTGCTTTGGTAAGCTCATATGCAGCCGGAGTTGCGGATGCATAGAGGACCTGCCGGGTTCTTGCCTCAAACTCCTCGAATATGAGGGGTCTGTTGTCCAAGGCGGAAGGAAGGCGAAACCCGTATTCCACCAGGGTCGTTTTCCGTGCCCTGTCTCCCCTGTACATGCCTATGAGCTGGGGTACAGTCACATGGCTTTCATCTATCATTACCACTGTATTTGAGGGAAAGTAGTCCATGAGGGTAGGGGGCGGCTCCCCTGCCGACCTGCCGGTGAGATGCCGTGAATAATTCTCGATACCCTGACAGTAACCAATCTCTCGCAGCATCTCGAGGTCGTACTTTGTCCTCATTTCCACCCTTTGCGCTTCAAGAAGCTTATTTTGGCTCTTGAGAAGTTTCACGTGATCGTTAAGTTCCCTCTCGATTGATTCCACCGCTTTTTCCAGAGTTTCTTTAGGCGTCACGTAATGGCTTGTGGGATATATGGTGCAACGTGTAAGCCTCGCAACAACGTTCCCTTTAAGCGGATCTATCTGGTAGATTGCCGAAACACAGTCCTCATCAAGGACAATTCTAATGGCTTTCTCTTCCTCATAGGCTGGAAATACATCAATGTTCTCCCCCCTCACCCTAAAACGCCCCCGGTAAAAATCAATATCATTTCTTTCATACTGGCATTGAATCAGTTTATCAAGGATAGTTTTTCGTTCTATCTGCTGCCCTTCTTCGACATAGATCAGCATACCGTAATAAGCTTCCGGAGAACCAAGCCCGTAAATGCATGACACGCTTGCCACGATGATTACATCATCTCTGTCAAAAAGGGCGTTCGTCGCCAGAAGCCTCAATTTGTCTATCTCTTCGTTAATTGACGCATCTTTCTCTATATATGTGTCCGTATGGGGCAGATATGCTTCCGGTTGATAGTAGTCGTAGTAGCTCACAAAGAAATGGACTTCGTTTTCAGGAAATAGACCTTTAAATTCTCCATAAAGTTGGGCTGCCAAAGTCTTGTTATGGGAAATCACCAGGGTGGGTCGTTGGACCTTTTCGATCACATTGGCCATAGTGAAGGTTTTCCCGGAACCAGTCACCCCGAGAAGGACTTGATGAGAAACACCTGCCTCTATGTTTTTTGAGATGTTTTCAATGGCTTGGGGTTGATCGCCTCTGGGCTTGTAATCACTCGCAATCCTGAACTTTGGCATGCCTATAGTCTAACCGGGAGACCCGGTCTTTGTCAAAAGACCCGAGGGTGAGGGGAGACTCAAGGTATTAAGAGGCAAAAGATCAAAGCCAGAAAACGGGTATTCAAGCAGAAGCCTAAATTGTGCTGACGACACGCGCCGAAAAGTGACGATAGGTGCCACATTATACTCGCCAAAGTCGAACGGGCGGGATACCGAAAGAGTAGAGCTAACGGCAATGCTGGACACTGGTCTCACCCGCGCCCATGATCGTGTCGTGCGTCTGTATACCTGCACCTGCCAGCGCCTGACGCTGGAGTCACTCAGGATACGGGTTTCGGGGGCTTGGTGGGTGGTGCGATAGCGCACCGCCTGATGAGTTTGGGCTGTTGATATAATATATAAAATTTGCTATGATTTTTCAATGGGAACTAATAGGGCAAGACCATTGTTTGCGGCCGCTTGGGTTGCCTCAGAAGAGATTTACAGTTCCACCAACCAGGCCGGAGAGGGTTGCTGATGTCATTGGCGGGACCGTAGCGGTCAATATCAGGCTCAAGGATCCAAAGGTACGTTTGGACAAACACCTGTGCGGTCCGTATGAGCTATATCCTTAACAAGACGCACACATATATCCCGCGAGAATCCGGAAAACGGTGACGGGTGCTGACAGACGAAACTACTTTTTTCGTGTTCGCGATCTGATCGACTTCCTGCGCACGGAATGGGGCGCCCCCGATAAAGTTGTCAGATATCCCCATCCTAGCGATTTGGAAGGGGAGCAAGGAATCATTACCTTCACTGTGACAGGCTGGTCAGACGCTGGCGGACATGCAACGCTTTACGACGGTCGTTCCCGTTCGTGCTATGACAGCTGCTACTTTTACGAAAAGGAAGCGGCGCATACAACCACCCAGGCCAATTTCTGGAGCCTGCCATGCGATACCTGCTTATAGTCGCTTTGTGTCTGTGTTCATCCATAGCGCATGCGAGGATGGATGAACGAAACAACGCCATCAACTTCAAAGATCGTGCGCTGGCGTTTTGTATTGCAAAAGCATACAATGACTCGCCAGCGGCTGAGCTGGATGCCAGAAAAACCGGTGGCATTTATCTTAATTTGACGTATTTCGATCTGGATTCCAATACGAAACTCCTCGCTTTGATCGATAAATACCTGCGCTGCGACTACAGCATGCCCTTCGAGGGATATGTCGATGCAAAGTTCGACCTCCTGAAGTGCTTCGACATGTACCACAGTCCGGAACTTGATGCGCTTGTGCGAAAATACGTTCCACACCCGAATTGGATTGGATACAAACCGCCCAAGAAGCAACGGAAGTAGCCTGTACTCTAAGTCCTGTCCTCGCGTCTTTTCGCGGCACTTGGTCAGTATCCCACTAATACGCTTGGTCACCCTGTGGGTTGGCGGTGATCGTATTCTTGACGGCCACCTGTATCGCTTTCGGTATGTTATATTTGTCGATCAAATTGCGTAACGGCTCCGGTTGCAGCAAGCATTCGCGTTGCGTACGATGTACCAGTGACGCGCTTCAAGTCCAGCAGCAGGCCAAATACACCATCGAATATTTTGCGCTTCGATGGAAGCCACAGAAAAACAGCGTACAAATTTCGCTGCCATTCGACGTAAGATCATCAAATCTGTTTCGGCGTCAACTTCAATCTGCAATAGCTTGATGATGCTTTCCCATTAATTGTTGCAACCTTCCTGGTTACATTAATTTCACATTAACTTGGGTTGTTGTAAAGAGTTTAAAGATCTGATAGCTGTACGAGGGGCAACCAGGAGTAGATGTGAGGAGAAGCAATCACGGCGGGGGTGGGGGTGGATTTAAATCCACCCCCTAACCATCATCATTAACCAAGCTTAAAGAACAGAAGTAGTGAAACAACGAGAGAGTAAATAACGAGCGACTCAATCATTGCCAGACCGATAATCATCGGCGTAAAAACCTTACCGGAAGCCCCGGGATTCCTGGCGATACCGTCCAGCGCACCCTGCAGAGCCTTTCCTTGTCCGACAGCCCCTCCGGCAGCCGCGATACCGATGCCTAAGCCCGATGCAAGGGCTATCATCTGCTTTACGGACGAATCAAGTTCCTTACCCTCTTCAGCAGCCATCGCGATACTCACAGACAGACCAACAAACATCCCGAGAAGCATCATGACCAACAAAGCTTTTTTCATCGATTCTCACCCCTTTTCTAGTATTGTTTCAATGTTCTTCATGGGAAATAGCCCCAGAAAAATATGCCATCGACAGCATCATAAAAACGAAAGTCTGAACAAACGCCACGAACAAACCGAGTACCATCATGGGCAGAGGAATTAAGAATGGAACGAGCATGAAGAATATCCCGGTCGTCAGGTGATCGCCAAATACATTACCAAAAAGCCTAAGGCCCAGAGAGAGCGGACGGGCTATGTGCCCGACAATCTCAATAGGTATCATGATAGGGGCAAGCCAGATAAAAGGCCCCATAAACTGTTTTAAATATTTTATTCCATGTTCCCGTACCCCAAAGTAATGGGTCATCACGAATACGGTCAGAGAACAGGCAAAAGTGGTGTTCACATTATCAGTAGCCGGCATGAACCCCGGAATAAGGCCGGACAGGTTATTAAAGAGGATAAAAATTCCCAAGGTACCTACCAGGAGAACAAATTCTTTCCCTCTTGGACCCATCGTATCCATAATAATGCCGGAGACGCTTTCGGCTAATATTTCAATAAAGTTCCTGAATGTCATCCCTGGCTCCGGAACAATGTTGTCTTCAGTTTTCTTCAACTGCCGGTACCCCAAGGCCACGATCACAAGTAAAATGACCGACACAATAATACCGTTTGACACATGGGGTGGCAAGTCTCTTAGAAAAGGAATCGACGAAGCCAACGTCCATTCATCATGCCCCATTTTTCTGCCTCCTCTTTGTTGCAGGGCTAAAAATACCCAGCACTTGGTTGATCACGATTGATATGAAAACCGTGGAAAGTCCTATAAGAAAGAAAGTCACGCTTACGTCACCAAAGACTATCACTACTGTGACGAGAGCCACGAGAATGAGAAACTTTACCGGAAGTTTTATGAGAACTTCCTTTTTGCTTATGTTCGGGTTTGAAAAGCCGCCTTCTATAATCTTTCTCAGAAACCGAAAATTCAGGACCATCATGGAACTTCCGACGGCGAAACTGAAAAAATGCTTAAACTCCCTCATTATTACCGCAGACATTACGGATCCCAGCAGGAGGACAATTGCGTTGAGACGCTCTATGTCACTTAGAGTTGCTTCTCTCATTCTCCCTTTCCATCTTCTTGGCCGTCCTGTATAAACTCCTCATGGAGGCCGCAATGCCCACAAACATAAATATAATTGACATATAGGGGTACATCAGAAAAGACTTGTCCAAGTAATAACCGATAGCTATTCCAATGGCAACGCAAAGTCCCATTTCAAGGCCCAAAGGACCGAAGTTCATAATGGACTTAAATACATCTTTCCTATCGTTTACCATAACCATCATTTTGTTTCATTGTTTGTATCATAAGGGCCATCTTTAGTCAATCTATTTTTGTCCTTTATTTCACAAAAGGGATATACTATTAGCTATGGCGCTTGAGGTGTCTACTGCTGATTTAGATACGACAGAAGTTACTCTGCATATACATATGGATGCTTCTCAAAATATGACGGAAAAGATCCCATTTCTAATTATATATCAATAAAATCTCTATATAATACTCATTATTTATTGATAATTTCCAAAATCTCATGAAAGAGACAGGAGATAGGTCTGAAGATTCACTTTCTGTTTATTCAGGTTAAGCTTTCTTCTGATGTTATAACGGTGGATATCAATCGTCCTTGTTGACAACAACAGGAGCTGGGACATCTCTTTCGTTGTTTTACCTTTCTTGATCAAGTCTGCTATCTGAATCTCCTTCGGGGTGAAATTTGCATAACGCGACGCCATACGCCTGATGAAAGGCGACATAATCTCGATGAGGTTCGTTTCTATTATGTCGGCCATCGCTTCATCCCCCTGATCCTTGCTCGCTTTCAGTCGCTCCACGTAAGGGAGAATCAATTCCTTGATGTTGGACACGACCTTTTCCTCAAGCTCAAATTTATCCTGCTCTCTATGCTTCAGGAGCACTTTTAGCGCCGCGTTGGCTTCTTCCAGGCTCTTGGACTCGTTTTCCAAGTCCTCTTGAATTTTCTTCCGTTCAGTTATATCAAAGAGTGTACCCTCGTAGAAAAGAATTGTGTCATTGCAATCACGAACAACCCTCATATTTGTGCTGATCCACGTCTTCTCCCCGTCTTTCCTTCGGCATTGGATCTCGAAATTGCGGATATGCCCATCTTTATTAAGAAGCCGCTTTAATTCTTTCCTTCTGGTTGGATCTGCATAAATCTCGTAAGTCACATCTTCTACGGTCCGTAGCATCTCTTCAGGCGAGTCGTATCCGAACAGGGTCGCAAACGCCGGGTTTGCACTCAACACGCGGCCATCTATACTTGTCTGAAATATACCTTCCGTTGCATTCTCAAAAATATTCCGGTATTTTTCTTCTGTTTGTTTCAGGGCGTCCTCAGCTAACTTACGTTTCGTAATATTCTTCCAAACCGTATACAGAATCTGTCTTCCATGAATGCGAATCACGGTAAATGACACGTCGACGAGAAATTCCTCATCATCGAAACCGCGAAGCATCCACTCAAAATGGCTGCTTCCGTCCCGGAGGGCTACATTTACTGCATTTCGAGCCTTATCCAGAGACAGAGGGCCGTCAGGCTGCATCTTGGCCGAAATATCAAAGGGGCGCAGGCCTATCAACTGATCCTTGGAGGCGCACCGCATGAGCTTCAGAGCAGCCTCATTGCAATCCATGAATCTGTTTCCATCAAGGAGAAGTATCGCGTCGGCAGACTTTTCAAAAAGAAGCCGGAATTTTTCCTCACTCTCATGGAGCGCGTTTTCAGCCTGTTTCCGCTTCGTGACATCCTTCAATACGGTAATGCTGTAATCCTTGAGAAATGTAGATCTGAATTCTATGTCCTTGGCTCCTCCATCTTTACATATTATGGTGAATTCTGCATCTATCCATTCTCCGGCCTCCGACGAAGCATTTCTCTTCCATATGTCGAGCACCAGATGCCTGTATTCGCGGTTCCGGTATGCCTTCTGGAACCAGTCTTTTCCTGTGGGAACATCTTCGCGCGCGTAGCCCGTAATAT
The DNA here is from genome assembly GCA_031274925.1 of Syntrophobacterales bacterium. Lineage (NCBI taxonomy): Bacteria > Pseudomonadati > Thermodesulfobacteriota > Syntrophobacteria > Syntrophobacterales > Syntrophobacterales bacterium. Next base: position 13,804 of record JAISPL010000049.1, read on the forward strand.
TAGTGAATTCACGGTTCATATACACATACGTTCCTCCCCGGTCACTCAATATCACGCCAACGGGGTCGTTATTGAGAATCGTAAAAAAAGTCTCTCTCTCCTTCCTTAAACTCTCTTCCGCCATCTTGCGCTGGGTGATGTCCTCCACAAACCCCTCATAATACACAATGGATCCGTCGTCGTCTCTTACTGTCCTAACATTCATTGAAACCCATATTCTGCTCTTGTCCCTCCGGTATAGTTGGGTTTCAAATTTGGAAACAGATCCTTTGTCTTCCAAAATCCGTTTGAGTTTTTTTTCGTCGAGAAGATCCACATACTGATTTTCTATATTGGTGATCGTCGTCAGCATCTCTAACGGTGATGCAAAACCATGCATTGCAGCAAAAGCCGGATTGACGGCGATAAAGCGACCGTCAGGGGCAGTCTGAAAAACGCCATTCAAGATATTTTCGAAGATGCTCCGATATTTCTCCTCAGCCCGCCTGAGAGCCTGTTCCATCCCGCTCTTCTCTGTAATATCGCGCCATACCACGTAGGTTATCAGTCTTTCTTTAGCGGGAATGGCAGTGATGGAAACCTCAGCCAGAAAATAGGTTCCGTCGAAGGCGCTATGAACCCATTCAAAACGGGTGAACTTGTCTTTTTGAGCAAGAGACAGAAGCATCTTCTCCTTCACATCAGAGCGTTGCCCGTCGGACTGCAATTCGGGAGATATCTGTGAAGGGCGGAGTCCAAGTACCAGGTCCTTATCCGTACAGCGTAGCATATCAAGTGCAACTGGATTGGCGGCAATAAAAATGTCGCCGTCCATGAGCAAGACTGGATCGACCGATTTCTCGAAGAGGAGCCTGAACTTGATCTCGTTTTCCCTCAGTGTTTCCTCTGTCCCATCAATACGTATCCGAAGCCTCTTATTTTCCCTCTCCATCTTAGGCTCCCCAATTTTTCTCTCAAATCACCAATCAGACATAAATCAATCTCTCTTGAATCGCAATGACGAAGGGCAAGATACCTAAGCAGTTTTATCTCATCGCAACGAGAACCTCCGAGTGTTTTGAAAGTCTGCCCTCTGGTCCACTCCAAGCCAACCATCTCATATAACTTTTATATGTGGGTATTATAGGGCAAATCAATTGATATAGTAAAACATATTTCCACTAATGTATAAATTTACTCCACGCACTAGTACTACGTGTGTAAGCGAGTAGATATAACGTCCTTTTAGGTCTTCTGTCCCATGGTATACTACCTAAATGGAATACAGGAAACAAAGTAACTGTGTATAATTCGGTGATATCACTTGGTATTTGGCAGGAAGGTTACTTCGCTTCCACCATATGGAATAGACGAAGAAATAATACGTAACTATATTGAGTCTCAAGAGGCGGAAAGTTTTAAGGGCAAGAGAGGCTTGAAATATGGAATACCAATAGCGTGAACCAGAGGTTCTTTATTGAAGAAATCGCATGCAGAAACTGTTACCTTGCACACAGTAATGCACCTCTTAATAACCATAAGTATATGTGTTATATGTCAGACGTAAAAAATCAAATATATAAGTCCCAAAAAGATGCATATATCCATCTTTATCATGGAGGGCGACATTGTCGCATTAGATCATATGATGAGACCGGCATCCACCATCCACGACAGGATCGACGCTTTCTTAAGAGACACTGTAGATATAAAAAGCGGGGTACACTATAAAGGTATAAGGATCAGTGCTAGACCCATATTTTTTCTGGAGATATTGGTGTTGTACATGCCAAGACTTTGTCTGCCCGAGCCATGAAAGACTTTTGAAAATCCCGTTCCCCGAAGCCACTGCAAGGCCGTGCTGTTCTTTGTCAAGGCAACTTCACTTTGCATTATTTCGAACAGCATTCCATGATAATGTCTGGGCTTGCTCCCTTTCTTCAACCATAGAGTAAAGCTGGTTTTCATGGCCGTGCCCGACGCCTTGAGGAGATCACCAGCTGCACTTTGAAAACATACGGGAATCAAGAAAACCAGGAAAGATTTCTGTTGCGCCTGTCGTCTGGTCCGTGTTATATAAACCCATCTTGGGCCGTTAGCTCAGTCCGGTAGAGCAGTTGACTC
>JAISPL010000050.1 GCA_031274925.1 Syntrophobacterales bacterium
ACCCATAGACAAATACTATAAACAAAAGAACTTGCGCCTGATTTTAAGTGATCGTGCTGAAGTTATGTGAAAAGCGCCTGATAATGCTTTTGATATGATTTTTGCTTATCCTCTTCAAACATCTTATTGGACAGTATCAGCCGTATACTTCCAAGAGTGACATGGCCTATTCTTCATATTTTTGCCTGCTCGGCTGCAAACCTGCGCGATGTGGGGGCTTGTACGGGCTTTGAGGCTTGATGTCAGATCATTTCGTCCCTATGCCCGGTATTTTTCCAGGGCCTCCAATATGTCCTGCGGATGAATCGGCGTTCTGTTCGCCCGTACCCCTGTGGCGGAGTATATTGCATTGGCAACGGCCGCGACGGTCCCCGACACGTAACCTTCCCCCGCCTCCTTGGTATTGTAAGGGCGATCCTTCTTATACTCCTCGGTGATGACATCAAGATATTCCGTCTCCACCATGTCCAGCGCACAGGGAATCTTATACTCCAGAAAAGAGGGGTTTATTACACATCCGTCCTCTACCCTGACCTCTTCTGTCAGAATGTGCCCCTGTCCCATGGAAACCTGTCCGTCGATCTGACCTTCCACCAATGCAGGATTAAAAGGGAATCCGCAGTCGTGGGCGGTCGTGATCTTAAGAATCTTCACCGCGCCTGTCTCCGTATCCACTTCCACTTCTGCAACCTGGGCGTAATTGGAGTAGTTTTCGGTCCACCGGCCTTTGGCGTTAGCAAGGCTCGGGTGGATCGGCTCGTCCTTCATTGTTCGGAAATGACCCTCGCCTATTACGGGGTCACCCTTTTTCTTTGCAATGCTTATGGCAATTGCCCGGGCATATGATATCTTTCTGTCAGGAGATTCGCGTAAGAATATCTCCTTGTTTCGGGCCACCAGATCTTGCACGTCCACCCCAAGCTCCTCTCCGGCAATGGCAAAGAGCTTGTTCATGGCCTGCTGAGCGGCTTTTTTGGCCGCATTGCCCGTCACGTACGTGAGTCCGCTTATCCACGACCCGATGTCGATAGGGGTGGTCTCGGTATCGGCTGCATAGACCTGTACTTCTTCGATAGGTACGCCAAGCTCTTCCGCCACGATCTGACAAAGAACGGTCTCGCAGCCTTGCCCGACATCCACGGCGCCGGTCATGAGAGAGACGCTGGCATCATCGTTCAGTTTCACGATGATGGATGAACTGTTCGGATAGATGAGGGAACCGCCAAAATAGGCCGTTGTGCCGATCCCTATGCCGCGTTTTATCTTTGAATCCGTCTTACGGCTCTTTCTCGCCGCCTCGTGTTTGTTCCTGAAGTCCGTCCGGTCGGCCGCTTTTACAATGCACTCTGTCAATCCAAAGTTCTTTACGGAGTCTCCGTTTGGCAATGTCTCGCCCGGTCTGCGGGCATTCCGCAGGCGGAACTCTATCGGGTCCATGCCCAGCTCTTCGGCAATCATGTCAAACTGGGACTCTGCGGCGAACCTCATCTTCGGCGCTCCGTGTCCTCTTTGAGGGGCGCGCACAAGGTTGTTCGTATAGATCGAATAGCCTTCATATTTCATGTTAGGCACCCGGTAAGGCGCCATGGCGAACCCCCACGCCAAAAAGATCACAACAACTCCGCTTCCGTGATATGCGCCACTGTCATTGATCGTACGGATCTCCTGCCCGAGGATCAAACCATCCTTTGTTACACCGGTCTTTATCTGAATAATCAGAGGCTGTGCGTGGCGTGAAGCCTTGAAGACTTCCTCTCGGCTGTATACGATCCTGACAGGCAGATGACATTTCATAGAGAGAAGGGAGCTTATGTATTCATGGTGGAACAGGTCAATTTTGCCCCCGAAGGCGCCGCCTACATAGGTTTTCAAAACCCTCACGTTGCTATATGGAAGCCCCAGCGTTCTTGCCAGTTTCGCTCTCTTGATAAAGACCCCCATGCTTGACGTCCATACGTTCAATTTTCCAGAATGGTCAAAATGCGTCACTGTGGCCTGCGGTTCCATGTAGCCGTGTGTCCGTATCTGGCAATAGTACTTGTCCTCACGGACGAGGTAAGAGTCACGGAATGCCTTTTCGATGTCACCCCATGAGGTTGCGGTCTTGCCGCCTATATTGTGGTATGGATCGTTGACCTTCGGGTTGTTCGGGTGGATCAGGGGGGCATCCGGTTTCATGGCCTCCTCTGGATTGAAGACCGCGGGAAGCGGCTCATACTCAACTTCTATCAGGGATAGAGCTTCTTCTGCCGTGTCCTCGTCAACAGCCGCGACTCCTGCTATATCCTCACCGACATGACGCACCATGTCTACAGCGATCGGATACTGGTCTGCAGGATAGCGAGGGGTCTCTACGAACCCGTGCTTGATCTTAAGGGAATCCGCCGCAGTAACCACTGCCTTGACGCCCGGCAGCCGTTCCGCTTTGCTTGTATCTATATTCAGAATCCGCGCATGAGGGTAAGGACTTCTCAGGACTTTCCCGACGAGCATTCCCGGCAACGTTACATCTACGGTATACTCTGCCTTGCCTGTAGCTTTAAGAGGTCCATCCTTTCTCGGTACCGACTTGCCTATATACGAGAAATTATCCATGGCTATTTACCTCCTTACAGCGCTTTGACCTGCCATCTTTATCGCCGTGACAATCTTGTTGTATCCGGTACACCTGCAAAAATTACCTGAGATCGCTATTTTGATGTCCTGGTCCGTTGGGGCAGGATTCCTGTCGAGCAGGGCCTTTGCCGTGAGTATCATACCTGGGGTGCAATACCCGCACTGAATGGCCCCGTGATCGACAAAAGCCTGCTGAATTGGATGCAGTCGGTCCCCTTCCGCCAACCCTTCAATAGTGGTCAATTCCTTCCCTGTTGCCTCCACCGCCAGATAGAGACATGATCTTACGGGAGCCCCGTCCAGTAGTATGGTGCAAGTACCGCACGATCCGTCGTCACAGCCCTCCTTGACCCCTTTCAGCATGAGGTCCTCCCTCAAGACTTCAAGAAGCGTCCGGTTAGGACTGACGGCCAGCTCATAATCGGTCCCATTTACTCTCAACGAGATTAGCTGCTTCGGTACTTTCTTCATGCGTTCTCCTTTCCCGTAATTGACCGGATGGCTGCACGGATGGCTTTTCCAGCCACCACAGGCAGCATTTTCCTTCTATAAGATCCTGAAAGAACAAGATTATTCGCCATTTGCGTACCTTTGTGCAACAATTCATTGAGGGCATCGAAGCTGACCGTATCAATCGTCTTTCCTGCTAAGAATTGGCCGGCTTCGACGACGACGGGTTTCGGCCCTGCCGCTCCGAGGACAAGGTCAGTTTTTGTAATTCGCCCTTCCCCATCAAGGGCGACGGAGGCAGCCGCCGAAACAAGGGGATAATCGACAGCAGGTCTCACGCGCATCTTCACGTAACTTGAACCGCTCTCTTTACCGGGGATGGGAAGGGTTACGCCGGCAATAAGCTCGTCGCCTGCCAGGGCAAAGGGTGTAAGACCATCGCCGGTGAAGATATCCCAAAGCGGAATGATCCTCTCTCGATTCTTTGCTTTAACAACCACGCTGCCGCCGAGGGCAATCAGCGCGGGAGCGAGATCACCGCAATAGACGCTGAAACATTTCTTTCCCTTGGGAACAGCGTGGCAGACATCCCCTCCGGCCTTGCGGCACGGAGGTTTTTCGAGCCGCCATGTCTTCGACTGGTTGTAGTATAGGCAACGGCTGTTTTGACGGATGTTGCCGCCAACGGTAGCAACATTACGGAGGGGCGGCGCACCCACGGAGCCCACCGCTTCATGGAGGGCCGGAAAATTACTCCTGATGACCGAGGATGACGATAGGTCTGCCAGGGATGTCATGGCCCCCACAAATACCTCCTTGTCACCGGCTTCAATTCCCTTGAAGTCGGTAAGATTCCTTAGGCTTACGATGATGGAAGGAGTTTCGAGGCCGTATTTCATGAGCGGTATAAGGTCGGTGCCCCCCGCCAACACCCGTGCGCCGCCATGATGTTCTTCCATGATCGAGAAAGCCTCTTCAATGGTTATCGGTTCCCGGTAATAGAAATAAGGTAATCTCATTAAGACCCTCCTATATCATAATAACCAACCAAGACAAAGGTGCTTCGCCGGAAAGCGCATATGAGAGGTATTTATGCCCTGTCTCCACGGACATCTGTGGTTTTCAGGACAATACCGGACCCAAGATGAACCTGCCTGTCCGATTCCTGATCAATACATTCGTCGTTCAACCGGTCCGTAGGTCTCTTTGCCTTTCCTCTGAGCCTCGGCAAGGTCCCCGGGTGCGGCCAGATCTATATTAGCCGTAATCTTTATGTAACCTTATATTATAGACATGCTGTCGGTCAACTGCTTATTGCATTATATGTGGTCGCAGGAAATAGTCGATGTCGCGCCGCTCTCCTTGTATGGCCATCCTTTTTCGGCCCCTGCGTGGGAATGAACCAACTGGTATTCATTCGAAAACGCTGGTGTAGCTGAAGTTTTCAACTGTCACGAGGGAGATTGTTCGCCCGCCGAAAATAAACATGTCGTCGGTTCTTCCCGGCACACCGTCGGCCATTCGCAGAAATATCCTTCCGCAATCATATTTCCTGTCACTGAACCACACGAAGTCTTTTGTCGCATAACGCAAAAGGAACTCGTCTTCACGGAAGAGATTGGATAGCGCAAGCTCGCCGGTCCCACCTTCAGTCATAGATTTAACGGCCTCCGCATTGAAGTATTCGGACATGAAAATACTATACTGTCATCATGCGCGTCACTTTGAACAACATATTCAAAAATATACAACTGATGTGCACATCGTCTTGTCTCCCGGCAAAATTTTCCGGAATCCGCTTTAAAATAGTTCCGGATGGAGTGGAGCCTGGCATTTGGCGGAGACTTCTGATGTGCTGGGCCCTAATGTTCTAATGCTTCCGGTCGTATCTCAGTAAAAAGTCAAGCGCTAAAGGGCGAAAACAAGAGGCTTGACACATGTTCGGAGGGGCAGTATAAGAAGAGGAGTTTTGGGCGCTTTAGGGCGCAATAAAGGAACCCGGTGACGGTCATGGACGTAATAGGGGCGGTCCCGCCGCTTTAACCGGGACGAAAACCAAGATAGCTGCTGAACTTGATTTGGGAAGGCTGGCGAGCAAGAATGAACCGGGCGTTAGAAGACTTTGCCCGAAAAAGAGTTCGCGTTCCGTGTGGGAGCGGAGCGGCCGATTCCCCGTGGAAGAAGAGGATAAAGTCAAACCAGGGCGCAACCCTCAGGGTATCTTTGCCTTGAGGATTTTTTGTTTATGGGGTGTGAGCGTCTGAAAGAGAGGCGGTCTTCGGGGCTGACAACGGAAAAAAGCTCGTGTCCGAAGAAGACTTGGACATGTACGGTAGACGCGGCATGATCATGCGCTCAAAAAAAAAGGGGGGGAGAAATGGAATTATTAAAAAATGCAGTGAAGAAGATAAAACCGGTGGAGGAAAAATGGGCCGTCATTGCCCAAGCGCGCCTTGACAGTCTCACAAAACCGCAGGACAGCCTGGGGAGACTTGAGGAATTTGTCAGGAGGTTGGTGGGAATAGCTAGGCACGAGATGCCGGTCCTTGATAAAAAGGTAATATTTACCTTTGCGGGAGACCACGGCGTGGTTGAGGAAGGCGTCTCCGCATTCCCGAAGGAAGTGACACCAGAGATGGTCCGTAATTTCCTTAATGGCGGGGCTGGCATCAATGTTCTGGCAAGGCATGCGGGATCGGATGTGGTGGTAGTCGACATGGGGGTTGATTACGACTTCGGCGGGGTTCCCGGTCTGGTCGACAGAAAGATCATGAGAGGGACCCGAAACTTCGTTAAGGGGCCGGCCATGACCAGCGAAGAAACAGTGCAGTGCATTGAGGCCGGGATAGAGCTTGCGGGTATATACGCATCAAAGGGCTACATGATTATGGGGACCGGTGATATGGGCATAGGCAACACCACGCCGTCGAGTGCCATCGCGGCGGTTGTTACCGGGAGAATTCCCAGAGAAGTGACCGGACGGGGCACTGGTATTACTGATGAAGGTTTGGCGAAAAAGATTGCGGTTATCGAGGCGGGAATCCGCTTCAATAGACCGGACCCTAAGGATGGTATTGATGTGCTTTCCAAGGTAGGAGGAACGGAGATAGGAGGAATAGCGGGGTTGATTCTCGGTGCCGCGTCACACCGTGTACCTGTGGTCGTGGACGGCCTCATCTCCACAGCGGGAGCTCTGATCGCTTATATCATAGAGCCTGCAGTAAAAGATTACATATTCGCGGCCCACAATTCGGTCGAACAAGGTCACCGAATTATGCTTGAAACCATGGGGCTTGCCCCGATCCTTGACCTGGGCTTACGGCTCGGGGAGGGCACAGGAGCTGCCCTAGCCATGATCCTCATTGAAGCAGGACTTAAGATATATAAGGAAATGACCACATTCAAAGAGGCAGGGGTATCAAAGGCAATT
>JAISPL010000051.1 GCA_031274925.1 Syntrophobacterales bacterium
CATCATCTTGGAAGATTTACACGGCGAACCAAGATTATATCCAAAAAAGTTGCGATGGTGGATTTGACGTTCAAATTATGGCAAATGCTGACGTTGGAGTCTTGGTTTGAGAAATACCAAGCAATGGCATTATCTATCTATAAATGAAAACTCTCATATTTTCATCCAAAAGTAATACACCGAATGTGTACAGTGGCGAGGAAGGAAGCGGAGTTCTTCGCATATCAAGTGCTTGGGTTCAAGTAATACATTTTCAATAAGATGATGTGGTTGTATAAATCTTCATCGTACCAATGCTGCTCTTTGCGGTTCTTCTGTGGCAGATCTCTCGCGTACCTGTTCGCAACTGCGTCCTCTGCTGTTGCCCCCCGCCTCACTTGCCCCGCTTACCCTTGGTAAGCGTGTGCCCACACCACATCTGTTGTTATGTTGTGTCGATGATATGACGTTTCCATAGAAAATACCACCCTCTCGTTTTCTTTATTATATTTATGTTTATCGTGGAAGTATTGCGCAGAGGCATGAAGCGTAGGAGACGACATATAACGTTGCGTGGCAATAAATACCCTGCAGCAAGTTAGCAGGGTATTAAAAAGGCAACTACATTAAGGTCTTGCTTTAGTACCCCTTGTTTTTCAAAACGTATCTCTTGACCATTTTCCAGTAAGCCCCCCTCTGACCGTTGCCACATAGTATCCATCCGTCCAGAATTCACTACCAAAGGCGTTTGAATGCTTTCTTGTGAATATTTCACGTGCAGTGATGCTCTTGAAAAGGCCTGCGTGATTCTTCCCGGCGATAGCTTGGGGTGATATATATGCCATAGGCTCCATTTATTTCCTCTACGTCCGTGGCAGTTTCTCTTACTTATCTATAAGTATACAACCTCGTCATCCAGAAGAGATTTTCTGTACTTTACCGGGAACACACTATATGGTAATCAATCTGCCATGTGCCAGTGGTATCCTTATTCTCACAGTGCCCTTGTTGTCCACTCGCAGTACAACAAAACATAGAACTTTTAAGTTAGAACAAGCCCGTAACCCCGCCTGTCTCCGTGTTCACGTCTATCCTCCGGAATGACGGATCGGAACCGGTGCCGGGCATAAGGCTTATGGTGCCCGTAACAGGACAGAGAAATTTCGCTCCCGTGTAGACGAGGATATCTCTGACCGGAAGTCTCCACCCTTTTGGCACTCCTTTCAACTCCGGGTCATGGGAAAGGCTCAGATGGGTCTTCACCATCATGGTGAAATAGTCTTTCTTCTCGGGATCCGCCTCCAATTTCCTGACTTTCTCCTCTGCTTCGGGAATCCACAAGACACTGTCAGCACCGTAAAGTTCTGTGGCGATCAGTTCCACTCTCTCCTTTAGAGGCATCTCCATGGGGTAGAGGAAGCGGAAATCAGGTTCTTCCCTGCACGCGTCGATTACTGCATCGGCCAACTCAAGCGCGCCGTCACCTCCCTTCAACCAGTGGTGGGACACGGCAACTCGGGCGCCTTCGGCTTCGGCATATCTTCTGACGAGGGCAACCTCTTCCTTTGTATCGGTGGAGAAGGCGTTGATGCAGACCACGGGCTTTATGCCTGAAAGCTTCACGATTCGAATGTGGTGCAGGAGATTGGGTATGCCCTTTTCAAGGAGAGGGAGGTTATTTTCTCGGTATTCAGCGGCCAGTGGCAATCCCGGGGCAACCCTGGGTCCGCCTCCGTGCATCTTCAGGGCCCTGATAGTGGCAGTAATGACCGAAACGTTCGGCTTCAATCCACTGATCCTGCATTTCACATTCCAGAACTTCTCGAAGCCTATCTCGGAGGCAAACCCGCTTTCCGTCACATGATAGTCGAAAAGTTTCAGACCCACGCGGTCGGCGATAATTGAAGACTGGCCTATGGCAATATTGGCGAACGGTCCGGCATGGACCAGGATGGGCTGGCCTTCTATGGTCTGAAGAAGTGTGGGATTGATACTTTCCCGCATGAACGCGGTCATTGCCCCGGCAACCTCCAAATCCTCCGCAGTCACCGACTTCCCCATAACATCATAGGCAACGGTAATCTTGCCAATCCGTTCCCTGAGATCCTTCAGATCCTTGGCGATGGAGAGTATGGCCATCATTTCGGAGCTCACGGCAATATCAAAATGGGATTGCATGGTAAATCCGTTCATCCTGCCGCCGAGGCCAATCACGATGTTCCGGAGGGCCTGAGCGCAGAAGTCTATGGCCCACCCCATGGGAATATTACTTGGATCAATTCTCAGGCGACGGAGATTTCGCTTCCAGAGCTCATCATCGCTATAGTTCCGCTCATGTTGCAGGCGGGACGTTAGAGCTACCATGGCGAGGTTATGGGCGTTCATTATACTGTTAATATCACCTGTTAATCCAAGGGAAAATTCGGTCAAGGGAATCACCTGTGCGTTTCCCCCTCCGCCAGCGCTTCCTTTCAGGTTCATCGTGGGCCCGCCCGAGGGTTGTCGGATCGCACCGCCTACGTTCTTTCCTCTTTTGCCGAGACCCTCCATCAATCCTATTGAGGTGGTCGTCTTCCCCTCTCCGAGAGGCGTCGGAGTTATTGCGGTCACTTCTATATACTTCCCGTCAGCCTTCCCGTCAAGCCTCCCTACTATCTGCTGGAAATTGATCCTCCCGATTCTTCCGTAAGGAAGTACCTCGTCTCTCTTAAGCCCCATTTCTTCTCCGAGCTGATCAAGAGACTTCATATGTGTTTCTGCGGCCTCGCATATCTGCCAGTCGGCCATTACCGTCGGGTCGTAGGGCATGTTATAACCTCCTTAACTCGTTAGTGCTCCCGCGAGAAAATAAAACATAACACATGAGGCGGCATGTGGGAGAGAGAAAAAGTGAAAATGAGCCATGTGAAAGAAAGACAGAGATAAAACAGGTATACTGCTACCCCATTAAGACAGAGTTCTAGCCTCTTTTAAATAAAGCAAGGCATCAACGGTCAATGTCAGTAAAACAAATGCAGCAAACATAACATCCAACTTATCATAACGTGTTAACACTCGCCGGAAGCGTTTGATCCTGCGG
>JAISPL010000052.1 GCA_031274925.1 Syntrophobacterales bacterium
CAACTCAGGTAGTGCGTAGAGAAATAATAAAATAGTCAAGAAAGCCTGATAAAGCTTGCAGTACATTATGGCGTGAATCTAAAAACTATTGAGAGATGGAGAAAAAGAGACTTTGTCCATTGATGTGCCTATGGGTCCTAAAGTCATCCGTTTGAGAAGAAGCTGATTCATGGTCTTCACAGATTGCCTGTATTCTCTAAGACACATTCATTCCTCGTGGCATGGAAACCGCATGTGGATATAGCCGCGAGGTGGGCCAGCCAATAACAGAACATAGAACCGCAGCCAAGGGTTTTCTATTTGAACGGCATCCAGTTCAACTGTAAGCGTGACGTATTTGACCGTGCCATCGCCACGGGATTGAACATCAACAAAGTGGACTATCAAGGAGCAAAAGAACACCTCCATGTATTTCTCATGGCGTACAATTTGGCAAATCGTTTGAAAAGCTTATAAGGAAAATCCCCTTATGATTTCATCAGAAATATATGGACCCTTGAGTCTGGAAGATTTATAGGTAGATCCAAAACCTTAAACAATAAAACCGCAGTTTTTGTCGCTTCCATATTTTCTCTGGCAGTGCTTTCGAGGTATGACGCCATCTTCGAAGGTAAGCCGAACGGGGGTCAACACTGTCGCCCTGCTCCTTTTTTTTTGCTACCATACCTCTGTCGACATTACTTCAAAGAACTGGATCAGTGAAGATTTCATCAAGATAAAGAGAAGAGAATTTCAAAATGGTGGTCCGTGAGAAGTATTTGGTGGGGACAACAGAGAAATGTGTGCAGTGTATGAGAGTACATATACAGAAAAACTGATGTCCGATTAATATTCCCATAACATAAACTACGAAGAGTTACAGGGGATAATTGGTGCCTTTAATGGCTAAAATGTGATAGACTATAGGGTTCGGAAGACAGCGCAGTTTTTACCATAGGTATATGCCGGAAAGTGTCTTGCAGGGAAGCAGGATGAACAACCGACAAGGAGAGATACTCTAAATATGTACAAGAGGCGATATCGTGCCTTCGATTTTACCATTCTCTGGACAACAATCTGTTTCGTTTTTCTTTTTGCCTTACCTTCCTATGCCGATATACTTGATGAAGACGAAACAAAATTTCCAGAAGAAATAAATGTGGAAGAATCTGTGGAGTTTGGCCCTTCATCAGAGGCGCACGTTGAGATCGGTTTCAATATTTTTGAAGATATAGCGAGAGCAAGGGGGCTTCTGGGCGAGCAGAGATGTGGTTTTAAATTGGCGAAAACAAAGAGGCTTAAAGTCAAGAAGGTTCTGAGGGGAAAAAAATTGGTCAGGTTGCTTAGGGGGAATGGAGGACAGCGGCCTGAATTAGGCGGATTTACTATACTTATAGCTATCGAGAATGTAAAGACAAGGGAAATCAAGATTGTAAGAGTTCACCCGAGACTAGGTGGTAAGTCCGGCGGAATTGTAATTGAGCCCGGCAAATCAAATGGCGTCAATACGAAGTTCAACATCATATATTCCGAACAGTATATCGTGCTTGCCGTAAAGAGACCGGTGCGCAGCGGAACGGGATTCAAAGAAGTAGTCTACACTCCCTATTCCGAAGACCTCGACGTGCCGGTCGTGAGAAAGGCAGGATTTGATTATCTGAAAAATGTTATTGGGGCAGCAAAAAATGATCTCCTGAAACGTGGTGTGCAACCTCTGTCGGGCGACATGTTTGTGGATGACGAGGTGGCCTTTGTGTTGGCAATTATCGAGCATATTGATCCTCAAAAATTCGAAAACGGAAACTACACGATGGAGAGACTCATTCATGAGACGCTTGTAATAATGGGCACGAACACTCACAATGCCTATCGGTATTCTGTTTCGAAAGCTGGGGCAAGGGGCCTTTTTCAGTTTATCCCCAAGACTTATAAGCGGATGGTGGCGATGTACCCTAGGGCGGGCCTGAAGAAGGATTTTATCCAGGGCATGGAGGATCATGAAAATGCGGCGAAGGCCTCATTCCTGCTTTTTGACTCGGATATATGTGTTCTCGGTAACGAAAGAGTGAAAAATGTAAAAGCAGGAGGCGATACACTCGGTAGATTTCTTGCCTCGGCATATAACTGCGGGTCAGGAAGGACGAGGATAGCCATGGATAGATATGGGTATGACTGGCATCTCGGGCTTCCCGCCGAGACGCAGACCTACCTCAAGAAATTTGACGTTGTATGGGAATGGCTTTCCAGGGAAACGTATTAGGCTGTTTACCCCCACATTGAAATGGTTTGGGTCATCAGTAAATCTTCCAGACTCAAGCGTCCATATATCTCTGATGAAATTATAAGGAGATTTTCCTTATAAGCTTTTCAAACGATTTGCCAAATTGTACGCCATGAGAAATACATGGAGGTGTTCTTTATGGCTGCCATAATGGTAACGCCCAACAGTCGCTTCCTTGATAGTCCGGTTCATCCGCTCTACTTGGCCGTTAGCCCAGGGATGTTTTACTTTGGTCAGTCGATGTTCAATCCCGTTGCGATGGCAGACACAGTCAAATGGTGTCATAAACGCTGGATGCCGAATTAAGCTCTCGTCGATTCATCATGCAAACTTTGACAGTTTCCGTATTACAATCCAACGATGCAGGGATGAAATCATCAGGCAATCAC
>JAISPL010000053.1 GCA_031274925.1 Syntrophobacterales bacterium
GAAAATTGTTGGATGATACTATGGCACAGAAGTCTTGAACCTTGCGTCAGCATCTGGTATTCGCTCTTGGTTTGCTGAAGATGGTTATAGTATATGTTAAATTAAAATGGTTTAAAGACCAATCTCAAACACGACCCCGTAGACAACAGCCATGGAGGCTATTGTCAGGGCAAAACCTTTAGAGGCCATCTCGCCTGGCCTCCCCATCAAAGCTCAAGGCCAGTTGCACACCCGAGGAACGGAGCAGAGAAACCAACCAAGCCGACGACGGCGACTTCCTTTAGCATGGTTCTCATTGCGTGCGGATGAAGTTCGGCTCCGGCCGGAAAGGTGAGCAGAGCTACACCCGTGGAAGCAAAAAACGGAGCCTTTAGCAGGTTAAAGTCAAAGGAGTGTCAGCTTTCTGATCCAGACCGCCATAACGGTGACTCCATCGCTGCGGCACGCCCGATATAGGCAGGAACCATCGGCTATTTCAAGCGGTTTACGGGAACCCCATCTCCGATGCATCGCGCAAATATATGTTCACAGCGTCCTGTCAATATTGGCAGACCTCTTTAGAAAAGCGCGGCTGTTCCGGTGAAATGGGCCTGGGGTCAGCCCTTCTTCTCCTTGATCAACCTGGCTACTTCTCCTTCGTGGGGAAACCGTTGTCCTTCAGTATCCTTCTTAGAGAAGATCAACTTATCATCGCATGTTATATCGAAAATACCTGCTTTCCCCTCCTTGAGCTCAATCTTCGAATCGGGGTAGTTCGCTTTCAACTCCGCCTCCACCCTGGAAGCGAAAGGGAGAAAGTTTCAGGCACCGCAGTATTCAATGAATATTTTCATTACGCCTCCTTATAAGCAATAACTGGTTATACTTTCCTTGTCAATCCGTTCCTTGGTTCATTTTATAACAAAACCGCGCCGGTTTCAACTCATTGAAAGCCCTATCCACGATAAGGTGAAGAAATTAACCTACATACCTACTTTTTATACGTATGGATATTACTTCAGTCAGTAGACCGGGAAAACCATGCCTCTTGGCATAAATTCCTTTACATGTGCATTCGTGGACATCTACAAAGTAAGCCTATTATGGCATCTTTTTTGCTCTATTTTTTTATAGATAAAGAATTTATTACCCCAAGGGCGGATATTTTTGTGTAAAATTATCCATGCAGTCGGGCTTTGCGGTCTTATCTCTTCATGGCTTTACTTTAAGGTTAAAGGTGTCCGACGCCGATACTTTGATAAGTGGCTGCGGAACGGTTAAGACGTTAGGGGCCTAGGATACATAATAAACTTGTTCTATCAGACTTAACTGACATGGATCGGAACAAGGTGTTGTTTATGCGTGCGTATTTTCTATGTCCCAGATCATAAAGTGAGGAGGAGTACATGAACCATCATACACTGCGAAGGACACGTAAAGTTTTTTTTCGGTCCCTTATTGCTGCAGCATGGTGTTTTTTCTTTGCGGCATCAGTGTTCTTCTATGGAAGCGCTAACGCCGCCCAAGTCAACTTGGCATGGGATGGTTCGAGCGGCGCTGCTGGATATAACATTTACTACGGAACGGAGGCGACCAATACTTATAGCACAATTAAGGATGTGGGGAATGTAACAACTTGTTCTCTGTCCCTTGAAGACAGAAAAACATACTACATAGCTGCTACAGCATACGACTCCGCCGGAAAAGAAAGTAATCTTTCAAACGAGGTAATCTACCCGCCCCCGATCTGCACATCCACGCTTTCCCCGACAAGCGCATCTGTGGCCGCCTCGGGACCATCGGGAGGCAGTGTGTCAGTGATGACCCAGAGCGACTGCTCATGGTCGGTCTCCTCGACGGGAGCCAACTGGATAACTATCACGTCAGGAGCCAACGGAGGAATGGGCAATGGAACGGTGGAATATAATGTGGCTGCAAATACTGGGGGGGAGAGAACGGCGTCATTGACGATTGCGGGCAAAACCTTCACTATCTCCCAGAGTGCCCAGAACGGCTCTTACACCATCACCGCATCTGCAGGAATAGGAGGTTCAATCTCTCCGTCTGGCAGCGTAAGCGTCTCAAGCGGAGGCAGCCAAACCTTCACGTTTACCCCGAACAGCGGTTTCAGAGTAAGCAACGTGACCGTTGACGACACATCAGTAGGTGCGGTGAACTCCTATACATTTAACAACGTTACTGCCGCCGGCCATACCATTGCGGCGTCATTTGCTGTCATTCCGCCGACTTCCTATTCTTCCATCTGGCCCAGCCCTGTATCTCCACAGACAGTCAACCCCTGGCCTAGCCCTGTGGAACTTGGCGTAAAATTCCGCTCTGACATAGCGGGATATATTCACGGAATCAGGTTCCACAAGGCGAGAACAAATACAGGAACCCATGTGGGTCATCTTTGGACAAGCAACGGAACGCGCCTTGCAACAGCCACTTTTACAAACGAGACCGCCTCAGGGTGGCAGCAGGTGAATTTTTCTACCCCTGTAGCGATCTCCGCAAATACGATCTATGTCGCTTCCTATCATACGACAAAAGGCAACTATAGTTATGACATGAATTATTTCGCGAACAAAGGTGCAGACAACGCACCTTTACATGCTCTTCGGAACGGTGTGTTGGGAGCTAACGGAGTATATACCTACGGCCCTGCAGGCAGTTTCCCCACGTACACGTGGAACAGTACCAACTACTGGGTCGATGTGGTCTTCACTGCGAACTGAGAATCATCCATACAAATAAATCATGGTACCCGGCCGGATTCAAGAGGCGTCTCCGGCCGGGTACCATGATTAACAAAATTTAGATTGTGTCGCCAATAGTTAAGCTAGGCCCCATTAACATAAAGCAAGGCATCAACGGTCAATGCCAGTAAAACAAATGCAGCAAACATAACATCTAACTTATCATACCGTGTGAACACTCGCCGGAAGCGTTTAATTCTACGGAATAGACGCTCCTACCTGATTGTGCTTCTTGTAGAGTTCTTCATTGTACTTATTCGGTTTCTCTTTGGCGGAACAACGGGCAGGTAACCCAAGGATTTAGCCGGATACCGTTTCATATGCACGATCCATCAAAAGAAAAGTTTCTTCTGAAACTGCACCAAGAGCGGTGCATCTCCTGAAAGTGAAAATGCTACGGCGTTCCTATCAGATGCGGCAACCATATGAATTTTTGTGTTCCAGCCGCCACGTGTTTTTCCAATAGGCTGGGGTCCAGTTTTTTTAAAGCACCCATTCCATCTGGATGTACTTTGGAATCAAGAGACACAATAGATACGTTAATCTCAATAATCCCTAGTTCCTGAAGCAATCGAAAAGCCTTCTGCAGAATATTGTTCTTTGCCCATCAAGCAAGCCGAGTATAGATTGTATGCTTCCGTATTCTTTTGGCAGTCCACTCCATTTACACCCATTACTCAAAGGACTAAACACCTATAGACCTAATAATAGAGGCTCCTTCGAGCCGATATCAGATGTGAAGATTATGGCCGCGGGAGCCGAACATTCTCTTGCACTGACAAGCGATGGCAAAGGGTGGGCCTGGGGATTTAATGATTGCGGTCAACTTGGCGGGAACCGCACCGGCGTCGGGGACTGTATGTAAGATGACCATAATGGGACCACAATAGTTCTACCCTCGTGCAGGTGTTGGACAGAGAGAGGATGGGGGCTATGTGTTGTAGCGAAAGGTGATGTTGCTATGGCGAATATTACGGAAAATAAGGATACAAATAGACATACCCAAAGAAAATGGCGGTGTTGCAATTAACAAAAGAGGTCTTGATAAAGCATATTTTATTATTAGGTAAAGTAACCATTGCTGATAGTAAAATAGCGATATTTATTCTGTCATACGTCTAATAAAGCGCAACTTCCCTCAGGACTGGAATTCCAGCTCTGAGGGAAGTTGCGTATGATAGTAAGTAAAGCATAGCCGTCTTTGCCGTTCTTGACTGATACCGGGATTGTGCCGACTTCCGTGAAAGTGATGAGGATTTTGTCTTTTCCCTTCCCCTGTGGAATGATCATACTGACTGATCCTGAGCCCACCAGTTTATGTCAATGAACCTCCCGTCGCAAGCGGCGTGGTATCCCGGGGTTTACGACTGACTATTAGGAAGCGCCCCAAGGGGAGGGGAATTGGACCGTAGATTAAAAAGTATAGTTCTCTTTGCCTGGAGGAGCGGATTGAACCGTATGGGGCATCCTTTTTTCATCGCTTAAACGCACCGCTATTGGCGTCAAAGATGGCTTTGTAATATGTGAGAATTGTCCCCCCGATCCGCTAGTGCAAGGCGATAGATACAGTCGCGCTCGTCATCGCTGTAAAACTGGCGCTCTTGATTGATGAAGGTATTCGGCACGCTCATCATATAAATCACTTCATTATTGTCGTATCCAAACCCCTGAGTTCGCTCACCGCCCGCCTGACTCGCTCCGCCATAGCCGTCTCAGCGAGGGTCATATAAACGCGGGGGTCATAAACTTTCTTGTCGCCCACTTCGCCGTCCACCTTGAGGACACCGCAGTAGTTCTTGAACAAATGATCTGTAACGGCGCGGGTAAAGGCATACTGGGTGTCCGTGTCGATATTCATCTTTACCACGCCGTAATCAATGGCATCCCCAATGTCCTGCGCCGATGATCCGGAACCGCCGTGAAACACGAGAAAGAATCGGGACTGCTCGCCGTACTGTTTTATCACCGCCTCTTGGCATTCTTTCAGGATGGAAGGCCTCAGATGAACATGTCCCGGTGCGTAGACTCCGTGAACATTACCGAAAGTGGCGGCCAGCAGGTATGGCGCCCCTATCGGATTAAGCCGCCGCGCCACCTCTAGGGTATCCTCGGGCGTCGTATAGAGCTTGGCGGCAGCGCTCGCCTTTACCCCATCTTCTTCGCCGCCTACCACTCCCGCCTCGATCTCGAGAATCAGATCGCTCTTCGCAAACCGATGAAGGAGCTTCACTGCAATATCGAGATTTTCGTGAAGAGGGAGGTTGCTCCCGTCGAACATGTGGCTGTTGAAGAGGTTCCGTTTACCTTGGGCGCGCCGTTTCTCGG
The DNA here is from genome assembly GCA_031274925.1 of Syntrophobacterales bacterium. Lineage (NCBI taxonomy): Bacteria > Pseudomonadati > Thermodesulfobacteriota > Syntrophobacteria > Syntrophobacterales > Syntrophobacterales bacterium. Next base: position 5,064 of record JAISPL010000053.1, read on the forward strand.
TCTCTTCCACCAGAGGAATCACGAATTTGTCCAGTTTGTCCGCCGTGCAGTGGTCCGTGTGGAGCGCGACATAGACCGGGTACCGGTCCGCAACGCGGTGGATGTGTTCGGCAATTGAGATGGCGCCTAGGACCATATCCTTGACGGAAGAACCCGAGGCAAAGGAGCCGCCCCCTGTGGAAATCTGGATAATCCCGTCGCTCCTGCTATCCGCGAGACCTTTTAAGACCGCATTGGCCGTGGCAAGGGACGTCACGTTGATAGCGGGATAGGCGAAACGGTTCTTCTTTGCCCTGTCAATCATCTCGCAATAAATCTTATAGTCGGCTACCGGCATCTTATCCTCCTTTCAGTAAAAAATCAGTGTAATGCCTATCGGCCAAGTGCAGGGTCAGAGGCACGATCAAAAAGAAACAGACGCACTGCCTTACACTGCCTCAAAAAAGAGACTGAAATTTACCCCTTACAGACCGCGCCAAGGAGAGGGAGGCTTACGTGCCTGCGCCGTTACCCAAAGTGAGGTCTCATCCTTGCGGGCCATTGTCACCACGAGGGTCCTTCTGCTGTGCGGACAGTCTACCGGGATGGTATGCTCTTTGAGCGAGATAGCGGCGGATCAAGGCGTTTGTGGAACTGTCATGGGTAAGCGCAGGCTCCACCTCACCCTCAAGCTCCGGGATAATACACTGGGCAAGGGCTTTCCCCAACTCCACTCCCCATTGGTCGAAGGAATTGATGCGCCATATGGAGCCCTGCACAAAGACGGCGTGTTCGTACAAGGCGACAAGTTTCCCAAGTGTCCCGGGCGTGAGCTGCTCCGCGAGGATCGTGTTGGAGGGACGGTTTCCTTCAAAAACCCGTTGCGACACAAGCCATTCCGGCGTACCCTCGGCCCTCACCTGGTCAGTAGTCTTACCGAAAGCCAGTGCCTCGCTCTGGGCAAAGAAATTGGCAAGAAGCATGTCGTGATGTCTGCCAAGGGGATTGAGAGACCGGCTGAAGGCGATAAAGTCACAGGGGATAAGTCTGGTTCCCTGGTGGATCAGTTGATAAAAAGAGTGTTGACCGTTGGTCCCCGGCTCGCCCCAGTAAATCGGGCCTGTCTGGTAAGCGATTTTCTTTCCGTCAAAGGTGACATGTTTGCCGTTACTTTCCATGGTTAACTGTTGCAGGTAGGCCGGGAATCGTTTCAAATACTGATCGTAGGGCAAGACCGCCACGGTTTCTGCACCAAAAAAATTGTTGTACCAAACGCCCAGCAGGCCCATGAGCACGGGCAGATTGCGCTCAAACGGGCATGTCCTGAAATGCTCATCCATCTCGTGGAAGCCATCAAGCATGGCCCGGAAGTTGCCTGGACCGACGGCAAGCATCGTGGACAGGCCGATGGCGGAGGTTATGGAGTAACGTCCCCCGACCCAGTCCCAGAAACCAAACATGTTGGCCGTATCAATGCCGAAGTCCGCTACTGCCTGTACATTAGTCGACACCGCCACAAAATGCCTGGCTACCGACTTTTCGTCATTGCCTAAGGCAGCCACCAACCATTTCCGTGCTGTTCGCGCATTGGTCATGGTTTCCAGCGTCGTGAAAGTCTTTGAGGAGATGATAAAGAGGGTCTCCGCCGGATCAAGATTGTGGATTGCCTCCGCGAAGTCAGTGTCGTCGATGTTGGAAACAAACCTGAACGTCATTATGCGGTCGCTATAATGTTTAAGCGCCTCGTAGGCCATGACAGGTCCGAGATCAGACCCTCCGATGCCGATGTTGATGACGTTACGGATCGGCTTTCCAGTATGGCCTTTCCACAACCCCCTTCTCACCCTGAGAGAGAAATCGGCCATCTTGTCGAGTATTTCGTGTACCTCAGGCACCACGTTCCTGCCGTCTAAGAGGATCGACGCATCCTTGGGAGCACGGAGCGCCACATGGAGCACGGCCCGCTGCTCGGAAGCGTTGATCCTCTCCCCGTTAAACATTGCTTCAATACGCGCACGGAGCCTCGATTCCTCTGCAAGTTGAAAGAGAAGCCTCAAAGTCTCGTCGGTAATGCGGTTCTTGGAGTAATCAAGATAGATCCCCACCGCCTCCGCCGTCATCCTGCCTCCCCGCTCCGGATCGTCAGCGAAAAGATCGCGAAGATGCGTCTTCTCTATCTCCTTGTAATGCTTTTCGAGGGCTTTCCATGCCGACCCATGATCTGCGGGCATGTTCCGATTCTCTGCCCTTCCATCGTCCACAAAGCTATTGCTCATATATTACCATAATATCCGAAATACGCCCTGTCAACCCAAACTTACATATTTTATATTGACAGGACAGATAATTTTGCTTACCCTTCTCAACACGAGATTCAAAAAAACGGAGGAAAGGGATGGAAGAAAAGGAGATGCAGCAGGAGACATCGCTTGGGATGGATCAAAGTTTTGAGGCGCTTCTTTCCTATAGTTTCGGCTGGGCGACAGGTATCATCTTTCTTGTCATGGAGAAAAACAACGAATTCGTCCGGTTTCACGCCATGCAGTCGGTCTTTGCATTTGTGGGATTGACCGTCATGATGATTGTCCTGTTTCTGATCCCCCACCATGTGGGACTTCTCATCGCAGCATGTCTGTGGTTCGTGGGAGTTGCACTCTGGGCTGTTCTCATGTGGAAGGCTTACAAAGGAGAATGGTTCGGGTTGCCTCTGATCGGTAACTTCGCGCGTAATTTCTCGAAGAAGAGTTCAGTGGTATTGAAGTAGACGGAGTTACATCACGTGTTCGTGTTAGGTGATAAAACACTCATATGCCTGTGGACTTTGTCGGGCTTGATTGCCTTCACCCTCATTGCGTATATGATCATCACCATAGCCAGAGTCATCAAAAATATGAGAAAACCGCACGATATCGCCGAAGTTTTATATCCCGGAAATCAGGCCCGTCAGTCCAATTTCAGAGACAAGGTCGCCTCCGATCTTCTTCGCCGTAATGCAGATCTCAAATGGGAGTCCCGCGAATTCAAGGTCCTTTATCAGCAGGAAATGGACAGGCTTTTCAAGGAATATCGGGAGTAAGCCTTCCTCCTGCCCTCCAAGCTAACACCGTGTTGTCTCCCGCCCATGTCACTTTCAGGTACTCGTCAAAGATGGTCAAGAGAAAACCGCAAGTACACACAGGACGGCTCTTTCGTTTACTCCATTCCAACCAGACCTCCAGCTCGGCCAAGTGAGAAAAATTAGATGTAGCCTTAATCAGCCGACATATATTTCGCTACCCCTGAAGACACCTTCATCATCCTCGGCAGCAAGGTTACCCCATCCGTGACTGTATACGGCACAATTGCAGCTCTCAATATCATGAAATGGGCTTCATCAAACATGTATAAATCAAAGCGTAACCGCCTCTCACATGGCAAGAACGCACCCATGGTTTAACCAGACAGCGTCCTTGGGGAAGATTTCATTATGAGCCAACAGGCTTCTCCAGACCTTTGCCCGTCAGTATTTCCAGTATCTCCGTGTATCTCTTTCTGGTTTTTTCAGTTACGTCCGCAGGTAGTTCCGGGCCCGGATACTGTTTATTCCAGTCCAGAGTATTCAGGTAGTCACGAACGATCTGCTTATCATAGCTGTCCTGCTCCTGGCCTGGCTTGTAGCTTCTTGCCGACCAGAACCTTGATGAGTCAGGCGTCAGCGCCTCGTCTATCAGTATAATTTCTCCGTCAAGCAGACCGAACTCAAACTTCGTGTCGGCGACGATGATTCCCCTTGTCTCAGCGACAGCGGATGCTCTTTCGTATATCCCGATACTTATGTCCCTCAACTTGACAGCAAGGTCCCCTCCTACCATGACGGCCATCTCCTCAAATGAGATATTCATGTCATGGCCTTGTTCAGCCTTCGTAGTAGGCGTAAAAATGGGCTTTTCAAGTTTTGATGATTCAAGGAGGCCTGCCGGCAGCGTTATGCCGCACACTTTGCCGGACTCCTGATAGTCCTTCCATCCGGAGCCTGCGAGATAACCCCTCACTACGCACTCAACAGGAAAAGGCTTCGCCTTCCTGACAATCATGCTCCTGCCGCCCAAGATATTGCTGTATTTTCTCAGTTTATCGGGAAAACGCTCCGCAACGACTTCAATCAGATGGTTTTTTATCATACCCTCCATCTCGCGAAACCAGAAGACGGAAAGCTGTGTCAGTACTTTGCCTTTATCATCAATTCCTGTAGGAAGGACCACGTCAAAGGCCGACAGTCTATCGGTGGCTACGATGAGGAGAGAGTCTTCGAGATCGTAGATGTCTCTCACCTTGCCTCTTTTCGGAGTACCTATATCCACTAAATCAGTCTGTAACAACGCTTTTCCCATGATATTCCCTCTCGTTATATTTTTTCGAATTCCGATTTCGGGACGCCGCATATAGGACCAACCCAAGTATCGGAAACCTTGCCGAAGAGTGTGTCTGACGCGATACCGTTGGCAGAGGATTCGTCTGCAGCAGGGTCACACACATAACCCTCTCCTTCAGACTCAAATCTGACATTCATCCTCTTTTTTATTGTACGTATGGGGGGAATGTCAGATAAGGTTTGGGTTTAAGACGCTAACCACTATATATTGAGGTACGATGGGACTTTCATCGCTTCATTCATAATTTATTTTTCCCTCCATCCGTTTCTTTTGATTCTTCCGGGGCCAAGTATGTGGGGGCGGTCTTCGGTGATTTCCCTCCCTTGACCGCACGATAATAGGCATAAGTCATGGGCTCGGATCCATTCAGCATCTCACAATCCACCACCTTCCCGATGAAAATGGTGTGCGTCCCCACATCGGTTTCGCTTATTACCTCACACTCCATATAACTCACTGAATTTTCTATAATCACCGGGACCCCGGTGGAGCCCGTTTTAAAACCCGTCTCCTTGAACTTGTCCACATCTCTTCCCGACCTGAAACCAAAAAGGCCTATGAAAATCATGGGCGCTTCTTTCGAAACAACCGATATGCTGAACATCTTGCTCTCTCGGATGAATTCGTGGGTCAAATTTTGCTTATTTATACTAACCGCCACGGTTGGCGGCTCCGACGTAATCTGAAACACGGTATTTGCAATCTGACCGTTTAATTTGTCGCCCTTTTTAGAACTTATTATATATACACCATAGCTTATCTGCTGAATCGCCCTAGTATCCATTCTGCCACGCCTCCTCCTTAAGGATTTTCCGCCTGCCAGTGTATCCGTTGCAGATGCAGAAGTTTATTATTTTAACTTTTTATCGGGTCTTTTTCCATGGAAATCGGCAAGACATGCAAGCATAATTTCTCAATAATTTTGCTCTCTATCTTAAGTTTTCCCCGTCCTTCTCCCAGTCTCAATTTTGGAGTTTCTGCCTATAAAATCGAATGATGAGGTGAAATGATTGATAACCCGGTACTAGCGTCCCTCGTCTATAGCGCTATGGAACAAAAATTGGCAGCCTTTGCCATGCCATTGAGCCTCGCAGGCAACGAAATACCGGTATCTTTTTGTGGTATCCTTTGTTGAACCGGCAGCGAACACGTTCGTATTGGTAAAGCTGTACCACCGGTAAAGCAACAACCCATTGATATTCTCGTCACAGCGACAACCGATCCAATGTCACCGGCCAAGGAGTCTCCCGGTTTTCAAATCACCTGCATGGCGTACTCTGGTATATTGGGGCACGCATTGAAAAAGGCGGCCTAACATACGAGTCATAATAGTGGAGATACCGGTATGTCCCTCCACCCCAAAACAATCAATTTCCTTTTGCCACTCGCAGATATGTATAACAGAACTCTGTTATTAGCGCCAGATTCCATCATAGGGATGGTAAGTCAATTATACCCCAGGCGTAAGGCGCATGACATGCCGTAATAGACCCAGCCCTTCTGTGCGATAGACGAAACGAGAGAGAGTTCATAGTTAAATCAATGTAAAAGGGATACCGGGATAGATGCCAGGAATAAAGAAGAGAAAAGGAGGTGGAGGGGGGCGAGCGGAGCGAATATATTTGAATCTTGGAAGGCAAAACTGCTATAATACTGCAAAATGCGTATCTTATGTCTTGATGTGGGCGACAGGAGGATAGGAGTTGCTTTGTCGGATCCCACGCACACTCTGGCACAGACGCTAAAGGTGTACACTAAGGTCAATTTACGCGAAGACCTTGAGGTTTTCAAAAAGATTGTGGCCGAACATGAAGTCGGAAAGATCGTCGTGGGTTTGCCCAAGGATCTGAGCGGAGCGATAGGCAAGAGAGCTCAATCGGTAACGCAGTTTGCCAAGGAACTGGAACGACATACCGGAACCCCAGTAGCGCTGTGGGATGAAAGGTTCAGCACGAACGAAGCGGGCAGGATCTTCGAAATGGCCGAGGTAAGCCACAAAAAAAGGAAGCCTTTTATCGATATGATGGCAGCCCAGATTATATTACAGGGATATCTTGATGCTCAAAAGACAGGGTAAATACATAATCGCCGCTACGTTGCTCGTTTTGATTTTTACCCAGTCGGCGATCCATGCCAGTATTCCAAAAATCTCCGGGCCTGAGCGGGTCGAGTTTGTCGTGAAACAAGGAACGAGTCTTACCGGCATCGCCCATCAACTTGCCGGAGAGGGCATAATACGCCTTCCCTATCTGTTTGTCGGCTTATCCCTGTTCTATAAAGGAAAGCTGATCGCTGGCGAATATGATCTCACGCGGGACATGGGTATGCTTGAAATCCTGAAAAAGATGGCTCATGGCGAGAGGAATATATATACCCTGAAAATAGTGGAAGGAAATAATGTTTACAATCTGGCGGGGTCTATTGAGAAATCGCGCATCATGAAGGGGGAAGATTTCCTGAAACTCACGAAAGACGGGGCTTTTCTTAAAGGGCTAGGGATTGAGGCCGACTCCCTGGAAGGGTACCTTGCCCCCGATACCTATTACTACAGCAAAGAGATTGATGTTGATAAGCTCCTCGAGAAAATAGCGCAGAGAACACTCAGTTTTTTTGCACGAAAAGACATAAGAAAAAGAATGGAGGAAATGCGCCTGACCGTCCACGAAACACTTATCCTGGCGTCAATGATCGAGAGAGAAGCCAAACAGAGAGACGAGAAATTCCTCATCTCGGCCGTCTTTCATAACAGGCTGAAAAAAGGTATGTCTCTTGATTGTGATCCCACGGTCCTCTATGGCGGAGCATATGACGGTCCCATAAGAAAGTCCGACCTTTTGACTTACACGCCATACAATACCTATGCATTCAAGGGCCTGCCCAAGGGACCCATATGCAACTCTGATCGAAGCTCAATCACGGCAGCCCTTTATCCGGCAGCCGTCGACTATCTTTATTTTGTATCAAAAAATGATGGAACTCACGCCTTTTCGAGAGATATGAAAGACCACAATCGTTTCGTAGCAATGTATCAACGGAATAAGCATACAAAAAAATGAATTAAGGAGGAGTTATGGCAAAAGATGTTGCGGTTATCGGCGTAGGCCAAAGTAGCTTCGTCAGGGGCTATCCGGGTTCAATCAGGGAACTCGCCTTTGAAGCCTTCAAGGAAGCAGCCCTCGACGCTGGCATCACCCAGAAAGATATCGGGGCTTCCGTATTCTGTTCAGCCCCTGAGTATGACAAGCAGAGATCACCTGCTGGTGTTCTTGCCGAGTACTTAGGACTTATTCCCCAGCCGACATTCTATGTAGAAACCGTCTGCTCATCAAGCAGCACCGGTGTAAAAGTAGCATACAGCATGATCAAGGCCGGCCTCCATGACATGGTCGCGGTGGTTGGGTTCCAGAAGATGTCGGAGATTACCTCCGCAGAGTCACAGGAACGAATGGGAAGAGGCGCCGACATCCAGTGGGAAGCCCCGTTCGGCACCATGATGCCCGCTTACTACGCTCTTTATGCCAGGGCATATATGGCGAAGAACGGCCTCACACATGAAGATCTTATGGGCGTTAGATTGAAATCCGCATCATACGGCACAGTCAACGAAAGAGCAGTATATCGCAAAGGCGTGAAGGCAGAGGATTTTGATGCCACCAACCCAGATGCGAAGATGGCGGGTCCCGTGGCATGGCCCCTGAGGGTCGGCGATGCGTGTGCAAACGCTGACGGCAGTTCCTGCATCATTCTCGCAAATGCTGAAAAAGCCAAAGCGTTCACCAAGAAACCTGTCTGGATCATGGGTATCGGCGCGGCCTCCGAGGCTGTCAACATGGCGGCAAGGCCCGATTTCTCGAAAGGTCTGAGCGTTGGTTACGCTGCTGCCGCAGAGGCTTACAAGATGGCCGGCATCACCTCAAAAGACATCAAGGTAGCAGAAGTTCACGACTGCTTCACCATCGCGGAAATTATGGCGTATGAAGGCTTGGGATTTGCCAAGATGGGCGAAGGAAAAGAACTTATCAGGGCCAAAGAGACCTATAAAGAAGGCAAAATACCGGTCAACGTCGATGGCGGGCTTCTCTCAAAGGGCCATCCCATCGGAGCAACCGGCGGTTCGCAGATGCGTACCATCGTGCTCCAGCTCAGAGACGAGGCAGGCCCGATGCAGGTCCCCAATAACCCTGACATCGGTCTCGTACACAACGTCGGCGGCGTAGGCCTCTACGGCAGCGTCACAATATTCGGGAGGTGATTCCATGGGATTCGAAAAATTCGGAAGAAGAAGCTTCACAGCAATGACGAAAACGGCAAAATTTGTTGATCTCCTCGCTGAGGGAAAAATCAACGGCACAGTATGTAAAAAGTGTGGTGCGAAGTTCTTCCCGCCCAGGGCCGATTGTTCCTCATGCTTTTCCGCTGAAATGGACTGGTTTGAGATGCCCACGAAAGGTAAACTCGAGACTTTTACGACTGCGTACTATGCACCCTTCGGTTTCGAAGCAGATCCTCCCTATACCATGGGAGTAGTAAACTTCGGTGACATAAAACTTTTTGCAAGGCTTGCCAAGGATATTCCCATTGATGATATCGTGGCCGGCATGGACGTAAGTATCCGTACCTTGACATATGACGACGGGCAACTGTCTTTCGAAATCATAAAGGCATAACCCGTGCCCAGTTGATGGAAAAAGGCGGGGGGCATATGCCCCCCGCCTTTTGTTTTTCGCCGTAAGCCGACGACTACCAACATTTTACTGATGGTCGGCCCATTTACCGTACTTCTCTCTGAGCATCCTGTGGAGTATCTTGCCGGCGCCACTTCTTGGCATCTCTTCGTCCTTGATGAAAAAGATGTTCTTAGGTACCTTGAAGCCAGCGATCTTGCCTTTGCAGTAACTACTGATTTCCTCGGCTGTAGATGTCTGCCCTTCATGGAGGACAACTACCGCAGTCACCTGCTCGCCCCATTTTTCATGAGGAACGCCGATTACGGCTACGTCCTTCACTTTGTCATGACCGCCCACGCAGTTCTCAACTTCTGACGGGAAGATGTTCTCGCCGCCGGAGATGATCATGTTCGCTTTTCTGTCGACGAGGATGATGTAGCCGTCGTCATCTCTGTATGCCATATCGCCGGCGCTGAAATATTCTCCCTTCATGGCTGCTTTCGTCTTTTCCGGGTCTTTCCAGTATTCCTCAAAGACCATCGGGCTTCTGGAATAGAGCTCGCCCACTTCGTTCGGCTTGGTGACAAGCTTTCCATCTTCGTCGTAGAGCTCTATAAGGTCGGTACCGATAACCTCGCGTCCGCAGGACCCGAGCTTCGTGAGCTGCTCGCTCGGCTTCAACACGGTGACGATTCCTGCCTCGGTCGAGCCGTAGGCCTCGTTAAGCTCAGAGTTCGGGAACATCTTAAGAACGCCCATCTTCGTGTCTCTTCTGGCGGGGGCCGAGGAGATAAGGAGCTTCTTCACGGAGCTGAGATCGTATTTCTTTTTCACCTCATCGGGCAGGGTCAACATCATGATGTAGTGAGTCGGGACAAGGGAGGTAAATGTAACTTTGTGGTCCGAAAAGGTCTTAAGCAGATCTTCAGGGTTAAAGCTGACCATATTATAGCACATGACCGCTCCGCCAACCCAAGTGGCCACGAAGGAATAGAAGAGTGAGTTCACGTGGCAGCATGGCATGACGAGAAGGTTCACATCGTCAAAATTAAACTGATGGTCATAAATCATGATGAAATACTGGGAGAAGAGATTGAGGTGGCTTTTTACCACACCTTTCGGCTTCCCTGTCGTTCCGCCGGTGTACATGATCACCCACGGGTCGTCCGCATCGACCACTGTGGCCGGTTCCATAGGACTCGCCTTGGCAAGCGCCGCTTCGTAAGAGGTAAAACCGTCGTAGGTCTCTTTGCCGTTTGCGAAGGAGATATAGCCCGTCACTGTAGGCAGATTCTTTTTCATCTCAGCGACCTGTTTTATCCACGGGAATTCCTTTCCATCCGAGCCGTCCACGCCTCCCTGGACGATAAAGACTTTACATTCGCTATGGTTGATGTTGTATTCCATTTCCACCGGTGCGAGCCGGAACATGAGCGGCACGCAGACAAACCCGCCTTTTGCGGCAGCACCATAGATTTCCATCCACTCCACGCAGTTGTAGGCAAGCACCGCAAACCGGTCGCCCTTCTTCATACCCATATCGGCAAGGGCGTTCGCAAGCCTGTTCGCTCTCTCGTTCCACTGTTTGAATGTATAACTCTTATAGAGATCCTTGATTCCGATCTTGTCCGGCCACTTGAAAGCGTTTACCTTCAATACCTCTTTTGCCGTCATCCAATGCCCGTTTTTCATAAAACCCTCCTTGTTTATGTTGATGAAATCAGTCTACCGCCCTCCGGCGGTGTATTGCCTTCAAGAAAAGTGTACACCTCCCGGTGTGTTTACCACAGCAACTTTCAGTTTTTTCCGGAAGTACTTCTCCGTCCATAATATACCAATCCCCATCGCAGCGCAACATACAATTTGAAAAAATATCCCCATGTTTTTTGATTCTAAGCCTCATGGTCAATCGCTAATCGCTGAACACCACCTCATCGTGAGACGATATACGCCAAAAAAACAAAAGAAATGCCACAGCCCTTGCTTCTGTGCTGTTTTAACGCAACAATTGACACTGGTGTCGCCACTTCTTCATGCGGCCAAACCTTAAGCGCAGACTCTATGTTGAATCCTCTCCCTCTCAGCTTCTCCCCTGCTTAGTGCACCTGCCTTTGCCTCCCTCAAGGAACAAAGAAAACAGGTTGTCCAACAGCCGGCCGCGGGGGTTCGACAAATCCAACCTCTCTTATATATCCCTTTCGGACATAAGGATATACAAGAGTATATTTTCCGAACCTGATCCCTCTATTCCACTAACTCCAAGAAGTGATGCACCTTCTGAGGCATCTTGTTCTGGAGGACATTGTCGATCAGATTAATCATACAGCCGGGACAGGCCGTGACGACTATGTCCGCCCCAGTGGCTTTGATGCCATCCATCTTCTTGGCCGCGATCTTCTTCGTCAGATCATAGTGATAGACACTGAAAGAGCCTCCCATGCCGCAGCACAGGTCGGCATTTGGCATCTCCACGTACTTAAGTCCTTTAAGGGCTTTTAAGATCGCCCTCGGCTGCTCCTTTATGTTCTGATACCGTATCAGGTGGCACGGGTCGTGCCATGTTGCCGTCTTTCCCTCAAATTCCTTCTTGAGTTTGAAGTCGGAGGGATTGATCTTAAGGATATCAATCAGGAACTCGGTAGAGTCTTTAATCTTCTTCTCGAATGCCTCGTATCTTTTCTGCTGGTCCTCGGTATCAGTAAGGTATTTCTGATAATCCTTCAGGGTAGAACTGCACGTGCCGCAGCCGGTCACGATATAGTCCACATCCTTAAAAGCCTTTATGTTCTCCTCGGCAAGCATTCTGCCCGTCTCAAAGTCGCCTGAGAAGTAGATGGCAGCGCCGCAACAGCTCTGCTCTTCGGGGACTATCACTTCACAGCCGTGTTTGGTGAGAACGTCGATGATCTTGAGTCCTAACTCGGGGTACACAAAATCCATGGCGCATCCCGAAAAGAAACCGACTTTCATCTTAGCCGGCCCACTCTGAGGCTTATTTACTCTTTTGACTCGATCCCTAAGGAATTTGTCGGCAATTTCCGGGATATTCCTCCCTTGGCCTAACCCTTTTAGAAAATCGGGGAGATGACGTATCTTGCCTTCGGTCTTCGGCATCATGAACTGGAACGTCTTGGCCAACTTCACGTACCTACCGAAGGCTTTCCTGTTGGCCATGACCTTCCGGAAAGCAAAGTTCTTGACAAAACCCAGTCCCTTCTCCTTGACGAGCTGGGCTCTCGCTCCTACAACCACCCTGTCAATCTGTGTCTTCGCGGGACAGTTGGCAGCGCACCGCTTACAGAGCAGGCACTTGCCTATAATATCGGCCATCTCCGGGGTGAACTTCTGATCTCCTTGGATCATCTGCCTTACAAGATAGTTCTTTCCTCTCGCGACGGCGGTCTCCACCTTCTCTTCTTGGTAGACAGGGCAGAAAAAGCTACAAAAGCCGCATTTCATGCACTGGTCGGCAAATTTCTCTATTTTCTTCAGCTCTTTTAGATCTTCCAAGCGTGACCCCCTTTCGTTTAGTCCCAAATCTTGCCCGGGTTCATTATGTTGTTGGGATCAAAGAGCGCCTTGATTCCCTTCATCAGATCTACAACCGCTGGGTTCGTCACTTTATTGAAGAACTTTTGTTTCTCAAGGCCAATCCCGTGTTCACCAGAGAGGACTCCGCCAAGCTCTACCGCGCTCTCTATGATCTCATCTATGGCTTTGATTGCCCTACTATAAAGCTCTTCGTTCTTCTTATCGGTCAGTACAGACGGGTGAAGGTTCCCGTCACCCGCGTGACCCAGGCAGCATGACTCGACATTATGCTTCTTCGCGATCTCTTTGACTTTCTTTATAAGGGCCGGGATGTTACCTCTTGGGACCGTGACGTCTTCGGAAAGTACCGTGGGCGCTTTCCCAAAGACAGCCGCAAAGCCGGCTTTTCTCGCCATCCAGTACTTATCCGCTTCTGCCTGGTCTTTGGCAATTCTCACATCGGTAGCGCCATATTTCTTTGCGATCTCAGCGATCTTCTCCACTTCTTTATCGACTGTTTCAAGAATGCCGTCACACTCGAAAAGGAGCACAGCGTCCGCGTCCTTGGGGAGTCCCATAGGCATCATCTCTTCAATCCTGTTGATAACCCAGTTGTCGAGAAGCTCAATCTTATTCGGTATCACACCATTTTCCAATACCCTGTAGACATTCTCGCCGGCCACGGCTATATCGGCGTAAACGGCCATGATCGTCTTCCTCGCAGGAGGCATGGGCCTAAGTTTCAACTCTGCCTTGGTTATTACACCGAGGGTGCCTTCGGAGCTGATGAGGATGTGGAGAAGGTCATACCCCACCACATTCTTTAATGTTCTGCCTCCGAGATTAATAATGTCGCCGGAGGGAAGTACGGCCTCAATTCCCAAGATATATTGCTTCGTCACCCCGTACTTCACGCATGCCGGTCCGCCTGCATTCTCCGCGATGATGCCACCCATGGTCGCGCCCAAGAAACTCTGCGGATCGGGTGGAAAGAAAAGACCATCTTTCGCCAGCTTCATTGTAAGATCCTGGAGGACCACTCCCGCTTCGACCGTAGCCGAAAGGTTCTCCTTGTCGATCTTCACAATCTGGTTCATCTTGGTGGTAACAAGAACAATTCCACCAAGCCACGGGACAGAACCACCGGATACGTTGGTGCCGCCGCCCCTCGGGGTAACCGGTATCTTCTCCGCATTGGCAAGTTTTAATATGTCAGAAACCTGCTCTGTGGTGGTAGGAAAAACGACCACTTCCGGCTCATGCTGCCAGCTCGTCGTGCCGTCATAAGAATAGGCCTTCAATACCTCAGGAGTTGTAAGGACATTCTCATTGCCGACAATCTTCTTTAATTTGTCTAATACCGCTTCTTTCATCATCCGACCCCCTATTTCAGAAAAGTTGTTATGATACAATGTACTTAATATCCTTTTCTCAGTAAGTTTGTCAAGGGAATACGACAAGCCTGCCAAATGAAGTTCAGTAGGCAAAACAATATCTTTGAACCTCTGTAGCCCTTTGGGGGCATTGTGTTTTTGTATACAACTTTTTTCGAAACACAACGCTCCATATTTGTTAAAATGCGCATAAGAAGACAAGAATTTAGATTATACCACGAAGTTAATAAACAACCCTTAGCTCACGCTTAAGGGTATTCCAGAGCTAAAGCCTCTCTTGCCCCTGATCTTTCCGCCCATTGACGCTCAATATGGTTATGTATTATTTCTTCGTTTATTCCATATGGTGGAAAAACAAAGTAACCTTCCTGCCAAATATACCGTCTGTTCTCCAGTATGCTTTTTTTGAGAAAATGGAATTTTTCTTTAAGTTTTGTACTGATGTTTCATTTTATTATGAGTACCGCTTTGGTGGGATTTGCATGAGAAGGTGGATGTGGATATAGTTTACTTCAATTATTTTGAAGTACAGGCAATGTTCTTCTATAATTCTTTTCAATTGAAAAATTTCTTCGTTAAAAATTTTTCGATAGTATTTGGTCTGAAATACCAAGTGATATTCATATAAGTATACACGGTTACCTTGTTTCCTGTATTTTATTTAAGGTATTGTACTACGTACCACACCACGCACCACGAGACAGAAGGCTTAAGGGGCACTATATCTGCACGCTTACGCACGTAGTATTAGGATCTGCTACGCCGGTCTTTGCCGGAGGTGGAGGGGCTATATCTGCGCACTTACGCACGTAGTATTACTGTATTAATGGGGGGGGGTAAAAAGCCGGTGCGGGCGCTTCGCTGATTTAAGATGTTCAAGGTGTAGGATTTTCCGGCGCCGCCTCAAACTCTTTGAGTTTCTTGATCACTGCATCCATTCCGAATTGCTCCATATCGTAACTTTCCACGATAACCTTCTCCCTGTAGCCCAGTCTCTCAAGACCGTTCACAATCCTTTTCAGGTCGATACGGCCCCGGAGAAATGAGTGGTCGTCTTTCAACCCGGTGTTGTTATGGAGATGGACGTGAAAGAGGTTTTCAATACCGATACGCTCAAGATCCGACAGTATCGCGCTCTCGGGGTCGTCCGTACCTTTGGCATAATGGCCTGCATACGCGTGTCCCACATCCAGCGTAATTCCCACATCAGAGATACGTTCGCGAATTTTTTCAAATTCAGGAAGATCACAAAAGAAGAAATAGGGCATGTGGACGTTTTCGAGACCTATCTTCACTCCATACTTCCGGGCCAAAAGGGACACCTCCCCTAAATCATCGATAAAACTTTCCCTGACCCTCTCCTCTATCTCCTTCACTTTATGTGCAAGGAACGTGTACCCAGGATGTATCACCACCGGTCCTGCACCGATCCTGCCCGCCCGTTCGACGGCGCTCATTATCTTACGTTTCGAAATGGACCGTATATCGTCGAAGAAACTGCCCAGGTTAATCTCGAAAAAAGGGGCGTGAATGGAAAACTCCGCTCCCTGATCCTTCAGGATTTTAATCTCCCGGAAGAATCCGTCGTCCATCGCAAGGATTTGTGGAATCTCCTGAGACAACTCAAAGACGTTGATACCCAGCGATAATGCCTCTTCCATCATCTGCAGCGGCGGTGTTTTTGTAAAGAAATAGGTAGAAAATCCGAATTTCATTTGGATGGCCCTTCTATTCGGCTGAGAAAAACATACCCAGCATCCGTGTATTTATCTCCGTACTGGCCGACAGCGGTCGCCGGGAAGTATATGTGTGGGGCAGGTTCCGGGATTCGGATCTTCCGTCTCCCGGAACTGGATATTCACACAGTGCGTATTAGCGGGTTACTTCACTGCGGCTTTTACTTGGTTCACAATCTCTTCACTGCTAAGGGAGGCGATAGTCTTCAGCAGGCCTTCCTTCTTGTAGAAGTCAATAAGGGGGGCAGTCTTCTCGTTATATGTCTCAAGGCGCTTCGTAATCGCTTCAACCGTTTCGTCCGCGCGCTGCACTGCAGGGGAACCGCACTTCAAGCACTTGCCATCCGGTGTGGGCGGCTTGCTCTTTATGTTATAGATTTCCTGGCAGTCCGGATTGGAGCAGGTTCTTCTCGTGGTAAGTCTGTCAAGAATGACATCTTTCGGCACTTCAAGATTGATGACGGCGTTCATCTTGATGTTAAGTTTTTCCAAGAGCTTCTTCAAATCTTCCGCTTGGGGTATGGTCCTTGGAAAGCCGTCAAGGAGAAAACCCTTTGTACAATCCGGTTCCTGAAGCCTCGCTTCCATGATATCCATGATTAGCTTGTCAGGAACAAGCTCTCCCCTTTCCATGTATCCCTGAGCTTCCATCCCGAGGGCTGTCTTCGCCTTCACTGCATTTCTAAGGATATCGCCTGTGGAGATCTGCACTGATCCGTCATAATCGGTCAACATCTTTGCCACCGTGCCCTTACCGGCGCCCGGCGCCCCTAATAACACTATTTTCATGGGTCACTCTCCTATTTTAATTTTGGTCAAAAGACTCCATATTATACAAATTTTTTCCCTCAATGGGAACTTATTTTGCGGATCTTTCCTACAGCCACCCATCGCTCAAGGCGCCAAGTGCACAGCGGATTGCAAAACCAGGAGGAAAAGTAAGCCATATAAAAAAATGATGTAGCCGACACATATTATGGACCTATTAAATAAACAATCGGTTGATTTCCTATTGCGTTAGGCTAAAGGTGCCTCATTCTTTGACAAAGACTGCCCGGCATTATAGAATACAGACGGAAATGAGGCGTATAACAACACAATTGACAATATGGGCGGTCTTCCTTCTCCTGACAGTCAGTCTTGCGTCGTGCGCACTTCCCGCGAAGAAGATCGCAGACGGTATCCTCATATATAACGAAGGGATCGGGAATTTTACACTGACGGCCATGGAAGACGCCGCGATGAGGAAATTGAACGACCTGAGGGAGCGTCCGGGCGAGTGGGCGGACTATCTGGCAGGACTCAAGCATGGTCCAATCATGAGCCGCTCAAATACTGAAGATACCAATGACGCCATTCTCTTTCTCAAGAAGATGAACCCGCGCCGCCCCTTTACGGTCTCAAAAGGCCTCTGTCTGGCGGCCGCAGCCCTTGTGAAAGACCATGGTCCAAAGGGGTTGAGCGGTCACAGGGGAAGCGATGGAAACAACGCGTTTTACAGGATGAACGGTTACGGACTCTGGGATGGGAAAGCAGGAGAAAACCTGTATTATGGTCACAAAGATGCCGACAGGCTTATCGTGGCGCTCCTCACAGAAGGAGGGTCGCAGGGATTGGAGCAGAGGAACAACATTTTCAGCGAAGACTTTCACTTCATCGGCATCGCCTGCGGTGCACATAAGGTCTATAACACCATGTGCGTCATCAACTTTGCCGAAAAATATACCGAAATGCCATGATTTGTACGGGGGATACAGGGGATGCGGTGGACACAACCCCTGATCCCTGACGGCTTTCAGACAGGGAATATAGTTAAGGAGGAAATTCATGAGCGACGAAGAAATCAGAAAAAAAACTCAGGAAACAGCAAAGAAACTGTTCGGCAAGGGCATAAAGATGGACCCTCCGTATATTATGTGGAAACAGTTCGACAGAGACCTTGCCAATAGCCTTTCCATGCACATCACTGGCAACCTCTATTCCAGGACCGTACTTACCCTGCCTGAGAGGCAGATGGCCGCATGCGCTATGCTTGCCGCCCTCGGAGCGGCTGATGAACTGAGACTCCACGTGAATGCCGCCCTGAATGTGGGCTGTGATCCGAAGAAGCTTGCTGAGATCTTCTTCCAACTTGCACCTTACGGTGGCATGCCCCTCGTGAACAAAGCCCTTGAAGTCTACAGGAAAGTTCTGGAAGAGCGCGGGGAATGGGAAGCCTTTACAGAAGACAAAGATTAAGCAGAGATCACAGGACAGGAGGCCGGCCGTTTAAGCGCCAGCCTCCTGTGAGGCAGAGATGGATATGCCTTATATTATCGACCGCCACCGCGCTATACGTTTAAGGAGAACCTGCAGTCTGGCTCTGAAATCCCAAAAAATCCCGAATTCATGGGCAAGGTCGTCTGTTTATATTGAAGTCATGGAGGCGACGAGGTCCGAGTCCTCCGTTTCCCTATGTCCTATACCGTCCGCCTTCGCAACTCCAGCACATTGACAGGATTTGTGTACTGTAGTATACATAGGACGGGTTATATACTCCCCGCCTTTGACTTATGGACGCTCTTAAGACTTTTATAGACTTCTTCATGCACATTGACGTGCATCTCAACGCCATCATCGCCGCCTACGGCATATGGACTTATCTCATCCTCTTCTTCGTCATCTTCTGCGAAACCGGTTTGGTCGTCACCCCCCTTCTTCCTGGCGACTCCCTTCTCTTTGCCGCCGGTTCCTTTGCTGCGAAGGGAGCTCTAGACATGGCCTGGCTTCTTATCATCCTTTCCGTTGCCGCCATTTTAGGAGATACGGTCAACTACTGGATCGGATGCATCTTGGGGCCAAAGGTATTCAGCAAGGAAAAGATCCGATTCCTTAACCGGGAGCACCTGGATCGGACGCACCAGTTCTATGAACGTTACGGCGGAAAAACCATAGTGATCGCCCGATTCGTGCCCATAATCCGCACATTCGCACCCTTTGTCGCGGGTATCGGGAGCATGACCTATATGCGCTTTATCGGTTACAACGTCTTCGGGGGTGCGCTCTGGATCGCGGTCTGCGTGTTTGCGGGCTTCTTCTTCGGGAACCTGCCCGTGGTGAAGGAAAACTTCTCTCTTGTTATCCTGGCAATAATTTTTATCTCCATCCTGCCGGGGATCATCGAGTTCGCTCGGCAAAAATTCAAATCTTCTCAGACGTAATGGCCTTTAATTCCATAAAGCATCTAAATCGCCGGCTTCTGCCACGTGTCCCGGCATTCGCCTTTATAGCCCTCACACTATTCTTTATCCTCCCCACCACCGCTCTTACCGCTGGCCCTGTGGGTAAAAAGGTTACCTTTCTTCAGAACAAAGGCAAACCAGGACCCTGTACCTTTACAGTGGAGGTGGCGACTACTCCGAAGGACCAGACTCTCGGGCTGATGTTTCGAGAGCGGTTGGATCAGGACGCAGGGATGCTCTTTGATTTCGGACGGGATGAGATGCGCTATTTCTGGATGAAGAATACCCTTATCCCTCTTGATATGATATTCATCGGGTCAGACATGAAAGTCGTGCATATTCACAGGTGGGCGCGGCCTAAGGACGAGACAAGTATAAGCTCAAAGTTTTTGACCCGCTATGTCCTTGAAGTCAATGGGGGAAAGGCAGCCTCGTGTCGCGTCAAAACAGGCGCGAAGGCCATATTCATCAACCTCTCACCGTAAAAGAGAACGGTCCTCCCTTCGTCCGCCAAGTTTTGAGCGTATGGCCCTCAAGCCTTTGGGCTTAAATCTCATAAATCGCCTTTGCGCACCTCAATAGCGCCGGTCAGGCTCTCCGAGACTTCCCGCCGCCGTCAAAGAGAATACAGGCTCCGACGTGAGGTGTAATATCGTCGCGGCAGCGCAAGAGCGGGGCGTAAGATTTGGACGGCCTATCAAAAAACCACTCGACAGTTTCAATGATTTGGTAAAGTTGCGTAAAGATTCGGTGCGTCATCAGGGGGCGGTATCATCTACCGGCTCCAAAAACGCTCAAGCCTAAAGAGTTTTTACGCTGCGGCGTTCTTGGCCCGCTTTCTTTCCAGGCCATCCAGAATAGTCTTTCTTAATCTGATGGATTCCGGAGTAATCTCCACCAGTTCGTCGTCGTTGATGTATGCTATGCACTCTTCCAGAGTCATCCTGGTATAGGGCGTCAGGATCACTGCATCGTCCGAGCCGGACGCACGCATATTCGTCAATTTCTTTCCCTTCGCCGGGTTAACGATGATGTCCGCCTCTCGCGAGTGCTCTCCGATAATCTGGCCCGTGTAGACCCTTTCTCCAGGTCCCAGGAATAACTTTCCCCTCTCCTGAAGATTGAAGAGCGCGTATGCCACCGTGGTGCATTCCTCCATGGCGATAAGAACCCCTCTGGTCCTGTTCCTGATTTCTCCCGCATACTCGTCGAACTTGAGGAACATGTAATTCATGACTCCCATGCCTCGCGTCTCGGTGAGGAATTCGGAACGAAACCCCAGAAGACCCCTGGTTGGTATCTTATATCTCAGCCTAGCCATCCCGTTTTCCTGGCGCATGTCGATAATCACGCCCTTCCTGCCCCCAAGGTTCTCAATGACCCTGCCCATGTAGTTCTCATCCACATCGATGGTAAGTTCCTCATAAGGCTCTAATCTTACGTCGTCCACTTCCTTGAATATCACCTGAGGCCTCGTCACCTGGAACTCGTACCCTTCCCTTCGCATCTTCTCGATGAGGATGGAGATATGAAGCTCGCCCCTCCCGGAAACCTTATATCCCTGGGTCTCTTTTAATTCCTCGACCACGAGCGCCACATCGGAAAGAGTCTCCCTGAAGAGCCTGTCCCTCAGGTGCCGGGATGTGACAAATCTGCCCTCTTTGCCATAGAACGGTGAGTCGTTTGGCACAAAAGTCATGGACACGGTGGGAGGATCTACTTCAATGCCCTGAAGCGGTATGGGACTCAGGGGATCGGTAAGGGTCTCGCCGATGGTAATTGATTCCATGCCGGCAACTGCCACTATCTCGCCCACACCCGCCTTTTCCGTCTCGACCTTCTCGTTCCCTTTGAAGCGGTAGATCTTGGTAACTCTTGCAGGGCGCACGGGCGTATCTCCCGGTGTGGCCACCACGACCTCTTTATCGATATGGAAGGTCCCGGAAGTGATCTTGCCAATGGCAAGCCTCCCGAGAAACGTGGAGTAGCTAAGGGAACTGACAAGCATCTGAAGGGGGGCCTCCGGATTGCCGACCGGTGCGGGAATGGCGTCGATAATCATATCGAATAGGGGCAGCATAGTCCCGCTTCTCACGGTGTAATCAAGAGTTGCGTATCCATCTTTCGCTGAGGCGTAAATGACGGGAAAGTCAAGAATATGGTTCGGCGCATCAAGTTTTACGAAAAGATCAAAAACCTCGTCTACCACCCAGGAACACCGGCCGGCCGGTTTGTCAATTTTATTGATTACCACGATTACCGGCAGATTAAGGGCAAGGGCTTTTTTGAGTACAAAATAGGTTTGCGGCATGGGCCCTTCAGCCGCGTCCACGAGAAGCAGGGCGCCATCGGCCATTTTTAGGACCCTCTCGACCTGCCCGCCGAAATCGGCATGTCCCGGGGTGTCGATAATATTGATAAGATGGTCTTTATACACAAAAGATCCATTCTTGGAAGCGATGGTAATGCCACGCTCCCTCTCAAGATCCATAGAGTCCATAAGCCGTTCCTCAACGACCTGGTTGTCGCGGAAAAGGCCGCTCTGTCTGAATAACTGATCGACGAGCGTAGTCTTACCGTGATCGACATGCGCAATGATTGCAATATTTCTTATCTTGCTCTGTTCCATACTCCCTCTTTAATGGCTGACGATACAGCGTTAGGAAAAAATTGAAATGTTCCTATATTTATACATCAAAAAGGCCTTAAAATCAATGAGGATTTTTCCTGTCCTTTGTGATAGAGCCATAGCGTACCCGCACAAGTTAACCTCGATGACAGAACGGGTCTACCCCACGATCTTAAGCCCATGACCGGGCTTAATGCCACAAGAGGATCAGGTAATGATCATCCGGTCATCCCCCCCTCTCTCCTAAGCCGCCGCCCTCCACAGAGCAGCAATGCGTAACATAAGGATAAAAGCACATATCTGTCCATAAGAGTCGATAAGGACGCTACGCCTAAAAATGGCGAGGGGGATGGAAAACTTAGAGTCCGAAGATCAGAAAAACATGGTGCTTTGGCTTCCCTGCGACTGTTAATATGTTATCAAGGCTCATCGCCACGTCTGCAAAGATTATGGTCGCCATCGCTGGGGCCGGCCTGATATGTTCCTTTCTTTAATTTCTG
This sequence comes from Syntrophobacterales bacterium, assembly GCA_031274925.1. NCBI lineage: Bacteria > Pseudomonadati > Thermodesulfobacteriota > Syntrophobacteria > Syntrophobacterales > Syntrophobacterales bacterium. The sequence continues at coordinate 27,133 of JAISPL010000053.1, forward strand.
TTCCAAGATATTCTCGGTAAAAAACCTGACGACGATTCATACGACCAGGTAGCCGCCTATGAGCTTCACGAAACTGAAGATCAGAAGCGCAGTACCTCAATATCAATAAACGGACACGGTTGCGCGGGGCAGGAGGATAAAGTCTCGGAAGAAACAGGTCACACGTAACAGGTATTGGACACACGCTTAATCAAGATATGGAACGGCAGGAGAAAGGAGGGATAAAGAATGCCAATGTAGCCCCGGCTATGTTTGGAAAGACATCAATGGTCGGGGAGACAGGATTTGAACCTGCGACCCCAGCGTCCCGAACGCTGTGCTCCACCATGCTGAGCTACTCCCCGTAGGGATAAGAATACCAGACTTGACCGAAATATTCCATCGATTTTTTACTGCAGGACGATTCAGATTCCCATGAGCTGGACGGTCACCTGTCTGTTCCTCGGCCTGTTGTCGAATTCTGTCAGCGCTACCTGCTGCCATGTCCCTAAAAGTAGACGGCCGCCCTGAAAAGGTATGGTGAGTGAAGGTCCGGTGAACGCAGCGCGAATATGGCTAAAGCCGTTGGCGTCCCCCCACGTGTTGTCGTGGTGATAAATAGCCCCAGAAGGGGCGATCTTCTCATAGAACTCCTTGATGTCCTTTATCAGCCCTGGCTCATATTCAAGGGTGGTAATACCGGCGGTAGAGCCAGATACGAACACCGTCATGTTTCCATCCATGAGCGTCGATTTTTGAAGTAAACCCGTGAGTTCGGAAGTAATATTTATGATATCTCCGCTGCCTTTCGTATCATGGGTAATTTTCTCCGTAATTATCTTCATCCCCTGCCCCCGGTTTTCTTCATTATGATACATCCATATTATTTTATAGTATCATTCGTGCCCGGCTGCAACACCAAATCTTCCGGAGTCCCTGTTTAATTTTCGTGTGATGCGCGGAACATGTAAATTAACAGAAAACTTCTCACAATCCGAGGGACCTTTTTCAACTTTATTTGGACTGCGGTATTATTGTATAGTGTCATAATTTTTCTGACTAATCGCGAGGTGAGCAGGCTGTGCCAGGTAAAGACAGGCAATTTCGCATATATCTCAAAGGGAAGGACAGGACCGAAGATGTTCTTGACTATGAGCGCATTGACGACAAATATAAAGTAAGATTCACCGATAATAAGACATACAAATACAACGAAAGTAATGTTCTGATAATTGAGTCTGTTCTAAATGACCCAAAATCCCGTGAATGCTTTGATTATCTGAACAGCATAGCAGATGCAAGAGGGATCAAAATCAAGGTCGATGAAGAAGAAGTTATCAATATTTTATCGCATAATTACTCAAAAATCGATTTTGTTATGCCCGATAGTATATTTGGCGCATTTCTTTGCGGAAAACTGCCGGAAACTAACCCCCACAACCCCATGGCAATAACCGATATCGTATACCCGTTTGGCTTCAATGCAAGCCAAAAAGACGCGGTTGATCGGGCTCTGGCAAACAAACTCAGCATAATCGAAGGACCGCCGGGAACGGGCAAGACACAAACCATTCTAAATATAATTGCGAACGCCGTAATGCAAGGCGAGAGCGTCGCCGTAGTTTCGAGCAACAACTCTGCGACAAAAAATATCCTTGGTAAGCTCCAAAAATATAATGTTGACTTTATTGCGGCATACTTGGGCAATAAAGACAATAATAAAGAATTTCATTAACTCACAGAAACCGTTGCCTGATATGACGGGCTGGAAGCTTACTCCGGAGGCGACTGCTGAACTACAGCAATCACTAAGGCTGCGTTATGGAAATTTACAGGAGAAACTCGCTCAACAGAACGAATTGTCCGCCTTGAAACAAGAATTATCAGCTATCGAAACTGAAGAAAAATATTTTTTGCAATACTTTGATAGTTTTGATGCTCATACAGAACCGCAAGCTGTGCAAAAATCGGATACATCTCAAGAAGCGCTGGAAATGTGGTTATTATGCGAATATGAAAAAGCGCCACACAATAAAGGATTGATTACATTTATTAAACGCATTTTGGGGTATTTAACAATTTGGAATAGGCGCAAGTTGTTAGTCCGCAAATTACTTAAGCAATATTCGCGTGATTATCTTGCAGCGGTGTTTCAGCGACGGTTTTACGATCTCAGAAAATCCGAGCTTAATAAAAGCATCTCAAGGCTGGCGAATGAACTTAACTCGTTCAACTTTAGTGCAAAAATGAGTGAATACTCAGAGATTTCTGCACAGCTTTTCCACGCAAAACTCGCTGGTCAGTATGCTACGAGAAAACGTGAGGCTTATGAGCTTGACGACCTATGGAAAAACCCTCAAGCCTTTATTAAAGATTACCCTGTGATTTTAAGTACGACATACTCGCTGCGCAGCAGTCTGTCGAGTCGCATGATGTACGATTACGTGATTATCGACGAATCTTCTCAAGTTGATTTGTGTACTGGAGCGCTTGCTTTGTCGTGTGCGTGGAAAGCAGTCGTTGTTGGAGATTCAAAACAGCTTCCAAATGTAGTGGATTCAGAAGCAGCAGACACCACAGATGCTATTTTTGAAAAATATGATTTACCGGAGATATACCGTTACAAGAACCACAGTCTGCTGTCTGCGATAACTGCAATGTTTTCCAAGGCTCCAAGTACGCTTCTGCGCAAACATTATCGCTGCCACCCAAAGATTATCGACTTCTGCAACAAAAAGTTCTACAGTAACCAGCTTGTTATCTTGACTGAGCCCAAGACAGATTGCGAACCATTGATTTTGTACAAAACTGTTGAAGGTAATCACGCACGAAATCGAGTTAATCAACGACAGATTGATGTTATCAGGGATGAGATTATTCCTCAACAGAAACTAAATACGACAGATGGTTCGCTTGGTATAGTTACTCCGTACCGCAAACAAACAAATGCTCTTCAAAAAGCGTTTGCCGGAATGAATGTCAAGGCGGATACAGTAGATAAATTTCAAGGACAAGAGAATGAGGTCATCATCCTATCAACAGTTGATAACAAGATTTCGGAATTCGCCGATAATGCGAATAGATTAAACGTTGCGATATCGCGAGCGATTGAGCAATTAATTGTTATTGTAAATGATGGCGATACTTTTCAAGACACGAATATGGGCGACCTTGTTCGATATATCGAATATAATAATTTTACAGTCATTAACAGTAAGATTTACTCAGTCTTCGACTATCTTTATAGGAGCTACGCGGAGCGCAGACGAAAGTTTCTCGCAAAGCACAAACGCATATCAAATCATGACAGCGAAAATCTGATGTACGCACTTATTATGGATGTGTTGAATGACAATGGACCCGACAATTTTGAAGTCGCGGTTCATGTTCCGCTGAAAATGATAATCCGCGATACAAGCCTGATGACTCCACTTGAAAATCAATATGCGATGAACATTTTGGCACATGTAGATTTTCTTATTTTTGACGCAATAGATAAATCACCACGGCTTGCAGTCGAGGTAGATGGCACAGCATTTCACGCAGAGGGGTCAAAACAGTCGGAGCTTGATGCAATGAAGAATGAAATTTTCAATAAATATGGCCTGCCGCTATTACGTTTTAGAACTGACGGAAGCGGTGAGCGCAAACGATTGATTGAAGCGCTTGATGTTATTTTAGGTAATGAGCAGCAGAAGAAGGTGTGAAAATTGTCCATAATCAGTATCTCTGACAGATGTTAATTGCAGGGGTTTATGATTGTGGCGAGGAAAGCAATGTCATTCAGGCGCTCCAAAAAACTCTTTGCGAAGCGAGCCGGAACGAGTGAGGGCAGCCCACTTCTTTTTACAGGACTTTAAGGAAGCCATGCGCCAATAAAGAGATATAATTTGAGAAGCCGACAGCAAACGGTTTTTGCAGCGCGCCACAGCTATGCGGCAGTATACAGCCAAATACCTATGGTGCATCTAAACAATTCTGATGGAACACTTGAAACGAGATGCCTCTTGATTATAAAATAAATCCTCTTTGAATTCTGCAAAAGTACGGGTGATGACAATGGATGACTTCCAATGGCTGCACTTTTCGGATTTACATTTCAGTCCTAATGATGGTTTTGACACTTTGCTGGCAAGAAGGCAATTAATCAGCTTCCTTCGCGAGGAAAAGTTACCCTGCAAATATATGTTCATTACAGGGGATATTGCAAATAAAACTTCCTATAAAGGCGCAAAAGAAGCGGTAAAGGAACTGATCAGTGCTTCGGGGGTTCCCGCAGATAACGTATTCTGGGCTGCAGGTAATCATGACATTCACCGCTCGCTTTTGCGAAAGACCATTATACGCGGATTCCGCGATTTGGAAAATGCATCCGATAAGTTTGAAAAATTCATGAAGGATAAGGAATGCAAAAAAGCACTCACAAATATTGGCATGCAAAAATATCATACCCAACATAAGAAGATTCTAGGTCGGGCGCTAACGACGGATCAGATTGCAGATGTTCATGTATTGCACGATCTGCCGGACTTGAATTTGATCGTTTTAAATACATGTCTTGCTTCCTGCGACGATCAAGATGAAGGCCGATTGCTAATCGCGGAACCGGGTTTATTGAAAGTATTTGAGGATATTGACACGCACAAACCTACCATTGTCATCGGGCACCATGGGCTGAAGTTTTTCAGGCAGGAACAGCAGGAAAAGCTCGGTCAACTGTTCGATAACAATGGTGTAGGCTGTTATCTGTGCGGTCATGCGCACGAACTGGGTTGGGATGGTATCAAATACTCCGGACGTGATATTTTCCAGTTTACCGCCGGTATCGGCGCGGTAAACAAGAGCGAATCCAAATCGGTTTTCCTGTGCGGCTCCTATAGTTGTACCGACGGGAAGGTACATATCACGCCTTACAGTTATCACGAAAATGGAAATTGGGCTGAAGATTACGAGATACTTAGAAGATTGGATGAAAACAATAAGTTCGATATCTTTGTGCCTGACAAGGGGTCAGAGCATTCCGGCGCACCTGAACAGAATAACATTAATAGCCCGGAGAGTTATGTCAGTTCGAAAGCCCATTATGAGAAACTACTCAAGGGCCGGTTTTCCGATACCGAGTTTGACGAAAAGCTGTCCGCCGGCACTCTTCCCATAATGCTGGAAGCCACCGGCGGGGAACCGGAAACCCTGTACGATACCCTTAAGAACCATGGCGGAAACTTTATCTTCATCGGTGAGGGCGGCACAGGCAAGACAACTTCCCTGTTAAAGATCTGGGAGGGTTGGCTTAATGCAAAATCCGAACTGCCTCTTTACGTCCCGCTTAACGATTACAACATCAAAGCACAGGAAAACTTCATTTCGGATTACATTAAGCAGAATTATATCATCGACCTGGATAAAACATCCGGGCCAGTAATTCTTCTGCTGGATGGCTTTAATGAGATTTCCGGCGATCCGTATCCTGTGATCCGGGAGATCAAAGAGCTGACCGTCCCTGCCCGGAAGGGCATACGCGTAGTGCTCGCCTCCCGAAACAACTTTATCATGGCGTACGGGTTAAAAGAGAAAGGCTTTGCGGGTTATGACATAAAGCCGCTAACCCCCGAGAATATACAAGAGTTTTGGGGGAAAGCGCAAAAAAACAACCCCGACCTGCGGGACATTGATCTGCCAAAGGAATGGGAGGCGCGTTTATCCACTCCTATGATGCTGACGCTGTTTGCCAACACCTGCGCCGTGCGTACACGTGTGGAAGGACATGGCTTCCCCTTTGTGCCGCCAAATACCGCCGGAGAGCCGCCCAAACCGCCCAAGACCGCTGGAGAACTGATTTACAATTATCTTCTTTGCCAATTGGCTAAGCTGGTGACGAACAATCAGCGAGAAGATTTATATGCCGCCTATGTAGCGCTGTTCCAGGTTGCGCCTTATGTGGCCTGGAAAATGGAGACCGCCGGGCTGTTTTCAATGGATATTGACAAGTGTGAGGATCTTATAGCGGAGTTCCTTGATAAAACCAAATCTTCCATACGGACATCGGCTGATCGTTTTTTGAGGAAGATTGCCCGACATTATCAATTTAAACTTAAATGGGAAGATGAGGATACCACCGTTGATCAATTGTTGAATGTGTTAACCCATCAGTTTTATTTACTGACAGAGGATACTGGACGTTATACTTTCCGGCACCAGCACTTCCGCGATTTCCTGTCTGCGCTGCACATTGACAATGCGTTGGCCGGAGTACTGGACAAACCAAGCGATTTCGTCATCCCGGAAGAAATTAGGGAACGTGTACTTCCGCCATACGTCGCCGAGATGCTGGGCGGATATTATGGCGACTACATGAACTGCGAGGGATTTGAAGTTGGAACACATTTACATGATTTACTTGATCGTCTTCGCGGACTTGATTATACCCAGACAGGCTATGCAGTAAACAATGTGGTCGGCATCTGGAGGCAGTCCCGGGGCGGCCATATTATAGGCGAGGATTTGTCGCGGTTGGACCTGACTCATGTTGCAATGAACGGGGTTTATTTCTACTCAGACTCGGCTGCCACCCGTTTTGACGGAGCCCATTTGTCAAAGGCTACTTTACTGCCCCAAGGCCACTCTGGCTCAGTACATAGCGCGGTATATAGCGCAGACGGACAACGGATACTCTCCGCTTCTGATGATAAAACCATTCGGGAATGGGACAGAGAGACGGGTGAGTGTCTGCGCGTTTTCGAGAGGCACAGCGACTGGGTGAATAGCGCAGTATATAGCGCAGACGGACAACGGATACTCTCCGCTTCTCGTGACAACACCATTCGGGAATGGGACAGAGAGACGGGGGAAAGCTTATGGAGTATCCCTCATTACAATGGTGTTAACATTATTGGCTGCAGTTTCAAGGGCTGTAAATATAGCAGCAACGATTTAAAAGAGCTTGTAAAGGTTTATGGAGGAAAGGTATAGAAAACCTCACTTTTCCATACGCCTATGTCCCTGCGGGTAAATGGTCAGGGGTGATCAAGGAGTATCCTGTTTTCTTTGAGGGTATTTCTATAGCCAAGATATCCCCATCCAAAAAAATGTGCGATTATGATATACATCTGGCGCTTCTTAAGACAACCTGCAAAAAAACCCGTGAAAAATCACGGGCTTTGTACTTTATAGAACCTTGTTGGATTATGTTCTGGTGGAAGCGGCGGGAATCGAACCCGCGTCCAAAGAAGAAGAATTCAAAAAGCCTACATGCGTAGTCAGCGTTTTATTCTCGGGTGGAAAAACACCCGCTGACGGGTTTTTGCCCACCCACGCCTATATGGTTTCGCCTTTCCTTATAGGTGTCTGGAAAGACTATCCTGCTTGAATGACGCCATACTCGGACTTGAAGCAGGAGGAAAGCCCGGATGACGTAGCCGCACTAGGCGGCTAATGCGTACTCGTGAGAGTCTGCAGTTGTGTTTAGTTCCGCCTTTTTTACGGGTCGGCAGAAAACCCGGCATGCCTCTTTGACGCTTACATCCCTGTCGAAACCAATCGCCCCCATTATTTTGATCTCAATTCTCTTTCAGTAACTCTTTTTTCGTCTTTACGCTTTATAGATTCCCGTTTATCGTAAAGTGTCTTGCCTTTTGCGAGGCCAAATTCCAGTTTTGCCCTATTCTTCGCATTGAAGTATATGGACAATGGCACCAGAGTGTAACCCCGCTCCCTCACCTTGCCGAAAAGCCTGTCGATTTCCCGTTTGTGCATGAGGAGCTTCCTCGTCCTCTTCGGTTCATGATTGAACATGTTGCCGCAGGAGTAAGGGCTTATGTGGGCGTTCACCAGGAAAAGCTCGCCGTTCGTGATCTTCGCATAGCTCTCTTTAAGGTTGGCACGGCCTTCCCGCAGAGACTTCACCTCCGTCCCCGTGAGTTCCATACCTGCCTCAAACTTCTCCTCAATATGGTAATCGTGAAACGCCTTTCGGTTTGTAGAGACTATTTTCATGGGTATATTATACCATATTTCAAGGAAAAGAAGAAGGCAAGTCCATGTACGACCTGCCTTGACTGCGGCGGGCGGCGGCCCAGCCCTAATGTATGATACGCTCAAAGTTTGCCCAAGTCTCCCGCACGGACCTAAATAAAAACAGTCAGTTTGACTCCAAACAGGATCAATGTTAAACTCAATTTATCCTTGGAGGATTCCATGCTAACATCGCCACGAGGCCCGGCGAATACCTCACCGTATAACCCAAGAGAATGGGAGGTGGCAACAATGTTGATCGGCATTGATGTGGGCGGCACTTACACTGACGGGGTGCTTTTCTCGGACGGGGCGGTATTGCAGAGCGTCAAACGCCCCACCAACGAAAACAATCTGACCAAAACACTCCTCGCTGTATTGGATGAGCTTCTCGTCTGCGGCAGGAAGGATCAGATTAAGAGGGTGGTGTTAGGTACAACTCTCGTGACCAACCTGTTAGCCACCGGACGAGGCGAACGCACGGCGCTCCTCCTCCTTCCCGGCAGCGGACTCCCCTATTCATCGTACCGGATCAGCCCAGACACCTTTTTCCTGAAAGGCAGCGTCGACTTCCGGGGCAGAGAGATTGAACGACCTGAAAGCAAAGAGATCGAAGCAGTCTTACATAAGATTGAGCGGGAGGGTATTGAGCGGGTGGCCGTGGCAGGGAAATTTTCCAGCCGCAATAACCGGCATGAAATGCTTATCAGGGAAATTGCTCTCACCCGCTATCCCCATATGGATGTGTGCATAAGCAGTGAGATCACAGGACGCCTAAACTTTCCGCGGCGCGCGGTGACCACGTATTATACCGCTATGACCATAAGGGAGTGGGGCCGCTTTGCCGATGAGATTGAGACGGCCATAAGCGCCCGTATTCCTAACTCCGAGCTTCATATACTGAAAGCGGACGGGGGCACCACGACCCTGGAGGCCAGCCGGAAAAGGCCCTGTGAAACTGTCTTCTCAGGTCCCGCCGCCAGCACCATGGGTACCGTGGCCCTGACCGGAGACTCTTTGAATTCCGTCATGGTGGATATCGGAGGGACCACGTCTGACATCTGCCTTCTTATTGAGGGGCAGCCCCTCTACGCATCAAGGGGGGCCGTGATCAAAGGGCGCCTGACTCACATCAATTCTTTTGCCGTCAATTCCATCGCCTTGGGCGGGGACAGCGTCATATATGACGAGTCGGGGAATTTGAGGGTGGGACCCATGCGCTTAGGGCCTGCGGCCTGTCTTGGAGGAGACGCCCCCACTGTGACTGACGCCTTCAACATCCTTAAAGGACTCAATATTGGAGATATGGAGGCGTCGAAAAGAAAACTCAAAACCGTGGCCCGCCCCCGTGGTGAATCCCCGGAAGAGCTTGGAGCGAAAGTGGCAGACCATGTGGTAAAAATGTTAAAAGACAGCATTCAATATATGTTCGGTCTCTGGGAAGATGAACCTGCCTACAAGGTTTGGGAAGTGGTGAATCGGAAAAAATTCGTGCCCCAGCGTATTATCGGTATCGGGGCGGCGGCTCAGGCCATTGTACCAATGCTGGCAGAGGAGCTTAAGGTCTCATATTTTCTTCACCGTTATTCGCCGGTGGCCAATGCGTTGGGCGCTGCCGTGGCCCGGCCCACCCTTTCGGTGCAAGTCCATGTGGATACCCAGAACAAAACGTACTCCGTGTCGCCGGGAGGGTTTTGCGGCGCTATCGACGGACGGAATTACCAGATGGGCGACGCCATTGACCTGGCACGGAAGCATTTGAAGGAGATCAGCCAAGAGAGGGGCCTTTCCGATTATGCCGACGAAGGCCGCGTCTACCTTGAAGAGCAATTCAACATTATCAGGGGCATGGGGCTGGCGGGCAAACTCTTTGACGTGGGAATTCAGATTGCGCCGGGATTTATTCGTGAATACAATGGGGTGGCGGAATGAAACCGACAGGAGTTCTTTTCTTTCCTGCCTTCGACTGGGCTATCTCTCCCACCCATCCGGAACGGGAGGAGAGACTGCTCTATACCCGTGACCAGTTGTTTGAAGAAGGCATCATGGACATGCCCGAGATCAGGGAGTACCATCCCCGACTTGTCACTGCCAAAGAAATATCAAGGATCCACTTCTGTGTCCCGGACGTGGCAAGCCGGGTAACACAAGCCCACCTCGTGTCGGCAGGCTCGGCCCTGGTGATGGCGGATGCCTTCATGAAAGGGGAAGTTAAAAACGCTTTCGCCATTATACGGCCTCCAGGACATCATGCCATGACCGTATCGCACGGCAACCGGGGTTTTTGCGATATCAACAACGAAGCGATCATGGTGGAGTACCTTCGTCAAACATACGGGGTCAAGCGTCTGGCTATAGTAGACACCGATGTTCATCACGGCGATGGTACACAGGAGATTTTCTGGCACGACCCTGATACGCTCTTTATATCGTTCCACCAGGACGGGCGTACCCTTTATCCTGGTTCAGGTTTTGTCGACGAATTGGGCGGACCCCTTGCCTACGGCGCCACCATAAATATCCCCATGGCGCCACGGACGACGGACGCTGGAATCCATTATATAATGGACAACCTGGTCCTGCCGATCCTCGACGAGTTCAAACCGGAGCTGATAATCAATTCCGCCGGACAGGACAATCATTACAGCGACCCTCTCGCCAACATGAGCTTCACGGCCCAGGGTTATGCGATTCTAAACCAGAAACTCCGCCCCCACATTGCGGTTCTGGAAGGCGGATATTCAGTGGAGACTGCGCTGCCCTATATAAATATGGGTATCATTATGGCGATGGCAGGAATAGATTTCTCCAACCTCAGGGAACCGGACTACGAACCTGATAAATTTACAGAGTCGTCCAAGAACATGGGGTACATTAAATCCCTGGTTAAGACGCAACTGGCCAACTTCCGAAACAGAGAGGAGGTCATAGCACGAAACAGGAGGAGCGGCAAGGAATTTGAGTCTGTAACGAAAAGTATCTTCTACGATACTGACTATCTCCAGGAAGGTCAGCGTATTGATCTAAGATTATGCCCGGCTTGCTGTGGTTTCCGGCGCATGGAATCATCAGCCGTACAGGCTGACAGCCGCCGTTATACCGCCTTATGCGTATCACTGCCCCGTGCCTGCTGCTCAGCCTGCGCCACGCAGGCCCTAAGCATCTATGAGGATATGAAGTCCCATTCAAAGTATGATTACCTTTACCTCCAAGACCGGATAGGGGACAAATTCCGGACTTTTGACTGCAGTACAGGACAAGAAACCGTGATATAAACACCGAAAACCGCTTCTTCCTTACCAAGAGAGACTCTGGTAAAGGAACTTTCCGAACTTTCCTTTCAGAATCCCAACTCCTCCCCCACCAGCAGAACCATAAACTCGGTTCTTGCCGGTCTTTTGGCCAGAACAAGATAGGCATTGCATATCCTGTACGGTGACGCGCAATCCACGCATACGCCCGTCTCAGCACAGGGCGTCTTTAGGTCCAACCTTCTTGCATTCATCGGCGCCACCACTTCACGGACTCTTCTATGGGCTGCATCCAGATCTTTTACAATTTTGTTGACCCCCGCCACCAGGATCACTTTCTTTGGCCCGAACGTCATACCCGATGTCCTGTTGCCCATTCCGTCGACATTGAATAACTTGCCATCCTCGGTAACTGCGTTGCTGCTTGCCAGGAAGACGTCGGAGAGAAGTATCTTCCGGCGCTCGGCGACGAATTCCTCCACCGTAATGGCGGCCATGGACGGGTTCCCGAGCTTGATCCGGTGCCTCTCGGCTTCCTCAAAGAACCCTATCTGAATGAGCGTTTGCGAACCGCCCACTCCGACGGCGGCACCCACGGGAATTGCGGCAAAGATCTCTTCCAGTGCGTCCCCGACGGTAGCCGCGTAACGGGCGTCGAAGTTGTTCTTCTGTAAAGCCTTCAACGTCCTCTCAACCCTACACCCGTAGAACCAATCATGAAATTGCGTCTTCATAAAATCTCCTTAAAAGCAGTCGTTAAAACAGTAAAAAATAAAGGGTCGATAAGGGAAAAAACAAGTGATTTGTTGGTTACCGCAAAGGCTCCATGTCTTGGCTCCGCCAAACGGGCAAACTCCGATGAGTCATATCACTTTGAAACACGGAAGTCAGGACTATGACCGCACAGATGCGCGCGTATTGCTGCGGCGGGCGAGTTTGAATGGCAAATATGGAAAACCGACCCGGCATAACATAGCGCCAACGCCAACTTAGGCCATGACTAGGTTGGCGGCTTCAAGAGCCGCCGGATAGCTATCCCCGAAGCAGAGGTCATAAAGATGGAGGATCGTCCCAGGTGTTGACTTGTGATTGAGCTAAACTGGGCTATAAAAGTATCACACATCCTAAAACCAGCAACAACGAATGAACCTCCCCGCCGCAAGCGGCGGGGTATCCAGGGGTTTACGACTGACTATAAGGCAGCGCGTTCCTAAAGGGGCGGGGAATTAGACCCGTAGCGATTCAGGGCTTAAAGCTAAAGCTTCTTGAACCTTGAGTTTACCCGCAACAGGACTCTATGCACACGCCTTTAAAAAGATCCGGCGGTTTTAACAGATTCTCATTGCATTGCCGTTAGCTATATACACCTCGCAGTCGGTACGCCGGATATTCGCACCTTCGCCGCAAAGGCATGCCTTTTCACATCTGATATATAACTTATTACCACCGCATATATGCCGGCAGGATGTCCGGATCCTGATCCGTGGGGGATTTAAGTCCCAGAAACACGCGGGCTTCTTTCGCGTCCACATGAATGCTTATACCCTTCTTGAAGTCTCTTTTCGCGACAGGACTTATGATGAATTTCATTCGTGGGGATTGTTCCGACCCGGACTCAGATACCCGTGATACCCGTGCCTGGTCCTTATACTTGCCGATGTCCAGCCGGACCGTCTGTCCTATAGTGAACTTGCTTGCTACTGTATGCATATTTTCATCGAAAAGGTCTAATTTAAAATTCTCTACTTCCACCTGCATGAGCGCCCTAGTCAGACTTTCCCCCGTGTTGGCCACGACAAATACGCCCGTGGCAAGGTTTCTCAAGCTGTTCAAGGCCTGTTTGGTCTCGGTTACAACCCGTCCGTCTTTACCCAAGCCGATGCCATATGCCACGATGCTCACTGTGATCCCTTCATCCGTGGCTTTTTTTACCGCATTTTCAGGAGACACTGATCCTGGAATGTTCAAGCGGGCTTTTTCGTTGAAGCATTCTTCTGCGCCGTCAGTGATGAGGATGATGTGCTTCCTTTCTGCAGTGACACCTTTGAACATACTTGTCGCCTTCAGTATCGCTCCACCGATGGGAGTGTCCCCTCTGTAGCTTTTGCTTTGGCTAAGCCTATCCAACTCCGAACTGAAGGCTCCCTTGCTGAATTTTCCAAACGGTATGGTAACTTCAATATCCTCGCAGGATTTTTTCGCCAGAGCATGGTTCTGTATTTTGCCGCCGAAGGCCCCCGATGGGTGCCGGCTACCGTAAACAATCAGTCCGACATTATCAGATAAGCGGATTCCTTCAAGGTATCGCGCGAGGGATTTATGGGCCTGTTTATACCTTGGCTCTCCTCCCGGGACAGTCGGCCAGCGCATGCTGCCCGAGGCATCATAAACGATAAGGATATTATCAGGACCCTTTATGTTCGAGACGAACGCATACGCCGATTCGAGGTCAGGCGCGGTCTTACCAACCCCCGTCACCCCAACAGTAAAATTCAAGTACTCAGATTTGGGTGGCAACGGTGTAGCGCACCCGTTAAGAGCCATAAATACTACAGTCACAAAAAAGCAGACAATAATCCTGTTATAGCTGCGTCTATACATAGAGTCCCTCCCGTTTCATGTTATTTTTGCATCAGCTAGAGCTACGCTAGGGTATAGTATAGCACTTTAATCTCCTTACATCATCTATATTATATTTATGAAATTACAGCAGCGTTAGTGCCTGGGGCTTGTCTTTGCCAAGGCTACTTTTTTCAGGCGCTGTCAGTCGGCAAGGTGTTGGATTCTACGAAGATCAGGAGAATCGCAACAAGTTGGGATAGTACGAATAAGGATCGCCGCCGAAAGGATGGTTGACCAAAATGCGGCGACCGCCTGATCAACAGGAACAGGGGGGTAAGCAGGAGAAAGCTGACTGTTCGGATGGTCATGTTCATGCAATTATTGCAGATTGAAGACTGTAGTGTTATAAATGAAGAGCAGGCAATGGAGGTATTCAGGAATATAACGAGAGACCACGGGGAAGGAGATATTTTTACTGCCTCCTGAATACTTGTCGGGATGAATTCGTCTTGACATGGAATGGCCGCGCGAGATAAAACTGTAATTGAAGGTCATTGAAATCAGTGAGACAGACCAATGCAAGGCATGTGAAGATGCCTGGCTGGCTTGCGTTATTCGATTTTAAGAAAATTGTCCGAAGGACTAATTGATCCTTCCCGTGGCAAGCATAGGGTATCTTGTGAGGCAAAGCCGCATAATTCTCCTTGTCCTGGCACTCACCTCTGGACATTACTTCCACCCCCTTCACACGGGACGAAATGAATGGGATTATACCGAAAAACACTGCAGGGAATCAGTCAATCCAATAGACGACAAACTACTATGGAAGGCAGGTAAAGATGAACAAGAAAAAGCGATGGCTCGGTTTGATAATGATAACATCAGTTGTGGTTTTTTTTACTTCGCTTCAATATCTGCATGCACAACCGCGCCCGGCCAGGATGGGGCCGGCTTCAGAACGTCAGTCTCAGCCTTACGTGCAGCAGGCGCCTAAGAATGTTCAGGCGGGCATTCCAGGCAAAGGAATGGAAGGAGGCGCTTCGAACGCCTTTACCCGTAGAGGAACTTCCAATGTGGGCAGGGGGGATAATGGCAATGCCGGCCGCTCTATAGGATCGGCGGGTTCGGCGGGCACACACGGTCCCTCCTATGGAGGCGGCTCAGCAGGCCAGGGCATTGCCGGTTACAAGGGATCTAATGGATCAGGATCCAGGAATGCGGAAGCGCCCGGCGGACTGGGAGGAACTTCGACGGGAGCGGCCCCTAGAGGCTTAGCGGCCCCCGGAGGCGCCGGTGGTCAGAGAGGCCTCGGGAGTCAGGTCGGAATTATGGCAGGACAGAACAGAACTGAGCCGGGAGTTATGACCGGCCAAGGTCGCATATCCAGCCGGACCGCGGGTACTTCAGCGGGACTGGGGCGTCGAAGCCCAGGAAAAGGTGCAGGCGGTTCAAGTCAAATAGGGCCTGCCGGAATGAGCGGCAACTTAGCCGCCCCAATTCCCAAGGAACCTGTAAATGTCGGTGGTCAGAACCAAAGAGGGCCCGGCGTAACAGGTGGCATAGCCGCAGGGCGAGGACATAATAGACCGGACGGTATAGCCGGAGCAAGAGGGGCAGGAGAGCTTAGAGACCTCGGCCAGGCCGGACGGAGCATAGCCTCCGGAAGACATGGCGCAGACGGCGGACCCATTGGACCTCATAGACCAAGGCAGAACGTTACCACGGAAGCTCCTCCTTCCCGTTTTAGACCTGCTGGACCAACACATGCGGGACCGGCAGCAGCAGGTACAGGAGGGGGACCAAGCCATGGCATTGCCGGGCCGCGTCATGGCATAGCATCTGTAAATCGTGCGGAATTTCGCCAGATCAACAAACACGACGCTCGCATGGCGTATACTAATTTCAGAACGGAGCGAACAAGATTCGCCTACCACGACAATCCGGTGAGATACAAGGTCAACCACTACAGGCCGATATTCAAATCGGTCCGTGCCGACTACAATACTTATCATTACCGGCGAAATGTTTTTTACACCACCTATGCGTATACTCCGCCGGTTTACGCCTATCAGAGCTATCCGCGCTTCGGCATCTGGGACGCAACGTTTTTATGGTTCATGCTGGACCATTGCAATGACCGTCAGTATGCCCTGATGTACTATAATCACCAGAACGATGAGGCTATGAGGCTGTGGCGCAGCGAAGCAGACCGCATGGCCTTGGAAAACGCAGTTCTCCGTGAGAGACTAGCCGTCCTCGACCAGCAGATGGCATACATGAACGGAACCCCTCAGGATCCGACCTATATGCCAATGGATGCACAGGACGTGGCGCTGGCGGCAGAGGCGATAGAGGAGGCCGGGGTTGGCGGAGGATGGGAGAACTGGCCGTGGCTATGGATTGCGATTTGCGGCGGAATCGTCGTGATTGCGGCGGTTATAGCATTAATACTTCTCATAAAATCAAGAAAACCGACAGTCAAGCCTGTTTGACCGGTAACGAGACAATAAAATCCCGCAGACTCCAGTCGGCGCCTGCGGGATTTTATTGTTGGCAGAACATTTTCCTGTCGTTCGTTTGAAAGTCTACTTGGAAGCCCTGCCCAAGTGGCAAACAACATAAAAATTATAGTCGCTTGCAAGGCGGTTGCTACAGCCTATATCTCTGTAGATCGGGTCAAGGAGCGCCCTTCTGTGAGTTTCCGAATGGAGCCACGCCTTAAGCACTCTATTTTCGTTTTTCTTGCCTACTTTAGCAAGCACTTCCCCTACCTTTCTATAGCGATACCGACTCTCCCAAATGCTTAAGGTAAACGGACCCCCTTCGGGACTCAGGTGACTAAAGTAACGTCTTTCCACCATGTCGTCCACCTTCATCTGACTGCTCTCCTTGAGCTTAAGGGCATCCAAGAGCGGCAGGAGCCCGTTTTCATGCCTGACTCTGTTGATCAACTCTATAATATACCTGTTGTCGAGAGGCTGGTCCGCATGAAGAACGCCCGCTGGAAAAAACAGCATGATTATCACTGTGCCTGCCGCAAGAAAGATTGTCACGCCTTTATTTTTTAACTCTTTCATATAACAGCCTGATCTAAAAATAATGTTGCCGGCAGGAGAGTCCGGTGATAGCGTTGGCGTCTCATAAGGCGTCCTCCGTGATGTGATCAATTATGCAGAGCGCAACCGTAATATTGTCCAAGCCGCCTGCGGCATTTGCTGATTCAACGAGCCATTCTGCCTTCTCGCCGAGGCCGAGAGGGAGGGAAAGGATTTCGACCATTTTTTCCTCGGTGATCATATCAGAAAGACCATCCGAGCAAAGGAGGAAAAGATCGCCAGGTATCCCTTTCCCCCGTATAAGGTCAACCGCGAGCGTCTCATTCACCCCCCCCACAGTCCTCGTGATTACATTTCGGAGCGCATAAGTCCTCGCCTCCTCGGGAGTGATAAACCCTTTGTCCAACTGATCCTGGATGATTGAGTGGTCCCTCGTCATCCGTCTCAATTTTCCGTTCCTGAAAAGATAGGTGCGGCTGTCACCCACGTGACCCAAGGGGTAGCACTGGTCCTCAAAAGTCAGAAGCTCCGCCGTGCATCCCATGTCTTTGAGATCCTGGTTATCCAAAGCCTCCTTCCATATCGTTTCATTGGCGAGAAGAAAGGCCCGCTGCACAAGTTCGGCTGCGCCTTCTTCTCCCTGCCTGCCGTCTTTTTCAAATATCTGAAAAGCAGACCTCACAAATATGGCACTGGCCACCTCTCCGGACGCAGCCCCACCCATACCGTCGGCAATGGAAGCAAAACTAAAGTCCGGCCTTATCATAAGGGCATCTTCATTGTTGTGACGTTTGCGACCAATATCCGATTTACCGGCGCACGTTATTCTTACCATTCTTGGCTCCTAATCAATTTTAAGCTAAAATTCTCCTTGACTAAAGGAAAAATTATAAGGCAGTAAGAACAAGAATGATGACAATCGCGATGGCTTCCCTAGAAAAACTCGTTTTTTCAGACATAATACCTCCTGAAGTTTATAGAAATCAGGAGACATATCGTTAGCCAATCATGGTTAACGCATACTTATAGCAGTTTATCACTCTTTTGTAGATTTTAATCTTATTCTTTTTCGTTGTCAAGCATTATATTCACCCCACTTAAAAACAGTCTGCAAGAACATCGTCAAATGAATCGAATAGACGCAAGATTACTGCGCAGCCGAGATTTGAGCCAGCCCCGGAAACGTTCAATCAAGTTTAGTTCCGGCGAATAAGACGACAGGAAGAGAATTGTATGACCTTGCTTTCGGCGAAAAGGAACCAGCTTACTTTTTCTATGAAATATCCATAACAATCGTAGTATTTAGGGGAAGGGCAGGCGGTACTTCAATGTCCATTGCGCCGTCATACTGCAAAATGATTTCTCATGACAACTCCCGTACTTCTTACCGCTGATTTGGGCATATATTTCGCCCATCCATATTCGCGGTTGTCTAATCAGGCTGGACAGCACCCTGGTCATATGAATAAGTTCAACGAGTTCTTTTCGTTCTTCCTTTGAAAAGATAGAGGGTCGACGACCTCGAGCACGTGCCTCAAGTCGTTTTTATCTTTCAAACTCACGAATCCACCGGCTTACACTGTTTAGATGATAACCTGCAATATCGGAAACTGCTGCCTTGAAATGCCAGAACTATAGGCTCTGATGGCAATAGAACGTGCTTCAGGGCTTGCTGTTTTCATATCAGACGTTTATTTGAAAGTTGAAGTGCTCTAAGCAAACCAGATGCCTCAGACGCCACATTCAGTGAGCGCTTTTGGAAGAAACGTTCTCTGACGGGTTAAGGAAGAATATCGTGTGTCTGGTCACGGCTTAGGCGGAATAACCTCGCCTCTTGGCCCCCGTGTAAAAGGTTGGCCTGGCGGCGCGTGTTGTATATTACCGGGGCCTGCTGCAGCCGCCGTCGGGGTAGTTATTGCGGAAGCTGGCGTCCGGGAAGGAACCGCCGCTCCCGCCGGAGGTCTGGGCGCACCTTTCCCCACATCGCCGCTTCTCCGCTTGGTCTCGTCGGAGAGGTGCACGACCATTGTCTCCTCGCCCCGCGCGAGGACTATCCTGTCTGTCTCTATACCCTTCAGGATAAACCCGTTGAACACATCTCCTTTTTTTGCCACTTGCTGTCTTTCGCCCCTGCCTGGGGTAGTCCTGGGAGATTTCTTATCCTCAATGTAGGCCACGCTTGCATCGCCATGGATTATGGTCCCGTAGAGCACGAGCTCTGGTTTCGGAAGTTGTTTTTCATCTTTTTTATCCACCGGGATACGCCTTTCGGGGTGGAAAAGATTGTTTTCACCGATCACCATGTAGTCGAGAGGCGAAGGTTCCTCCTCTTCCTGAGCGGCATGAGGTTCTTCCACAGCTTTGGGTTTCACGACCGGGAGGGTAAACTTCATCTGCATACGAAAGAGAGGCATTATAGCAAACAGGAGGATGGCCGCAATGGCGACAAGAATCATTATGTTCAGAAGGTTGACGTTTCTGTAAAAATACCTTAACGTACGTATCATCCTATCTCCTGTCTGTGAGTGCGGCAATCCTGAATTTTACCATAAGCTCCCTGGGTTCTTTGAAGTTCCTGACCCTTGTGTCTAGCTCCCTTATCACCATATAGGGCGTACTGGTCTCGATATTGTAGATAACGTCGCCTAATGCCCTGGTGTCTGGCAGGGTGACATCCATGGTAACATTCACGACCTTGAATTTTTCGAGGTCTTCGGGCTTTTCCACCCGTGCACTTGAGATTGAGCCTCCTTTGCCCGTAATCATACTCTTCACCGAGTTTTCGAGGGTATTGGCGGCAAGAGAGAGCGTCTGTGCGTCGATGATTTTCGACTCATCCGCCTTTCTCTTCTCCTTCAAGGCGGCAAGTCTGCTTTCGAGCGCCGGTTTCTCCGCTATTATCGATATATACTTCTGAAGCGTTCTTGTCTTTGCGATCTGGGCTTCCTTGATCGTATCCCTTTCCGTTCTGACCTTCTCATATCCGTAATTGTAGACCGTAATCACGGCCAATATTGCAATTACGGGCAACGCAAACCTGAGGATATTACTCTGTTTCTCCATCTTTAACCTTATCCGCCCCCTCCTTGGCAAAACCTTCTAACTCCATCTTGATCACAAATCTGTCGGCGTTCGCTCTGGCATCCCTGATAGTAGGAGATGCGAATTCCACTTTCTTTAGGCGCTTCGACTGTTCCAGTTTAGGGAGAACCTCCGAAGCGGAGTTCGCATACCCTTCAAGCTCCATCGTCGTCTCGGTAATCCTGGACCTGGTGAGCCAGACGCTCTTAGGAAGGCTCGTGGTCAGTTCTTTAAGGAGAACTAGCGACATGGGATTGTTCGCCTTGAAATTGTCTATGGCAGCCAACTCGGCGGCAACCGCATCCACCTCTTTTTTCAAGGCCTCAACCTTTTTTACCTCTTCCTTTCTGATTGAGATCTGACGGTTGATTTCCTGAAGCCTTTTCTGTTCCCTCTGCAAAGGAAGGATCACATAAGGGATCCAAGACGCAAGGAGAAGTATAATAAGGACAAGCGTTGCCGCCTTGGGAACCGTGATTTTGGCTTCAAGCCCCTTTCCCAGAATATTGAACCCTTTCGCTTCAGGCCAGAGGGATTCAAGAGCAGCCCCAACGGCATTATAGGAAAAATCATCCAGACTCGCGGACAGCTTGAGTCTGACGTCGTCTCCGCTCAGCGCTTTTACAGGCATGCCAAGGGACAGGCTCAAGGGCATGTCGTCTTTGCCTTTCGTGTATGCCAGAGCTGTTGGGGTAATCTTCAGACTCCGCGCCAGGCTGACAGCAGGCCCAACCCCGCCCGCAATCAAGCCCGCCTTTTCCGCCGGGCTGCTTTCTGGAAAAATTCCTCCAAAGGCCATCACGACACGACCGCTACGAACAAATCCTCCTTCATACCCGTGAGGATCCACATCGAGACATATGAAATCCGAAGCGAAGTCCATGTAGGAACAAAGCGTACCGAGTCCCGAGAGATTGACGGTCACCCTCTCGACAAATATGTTTTCAGCCAAAAGCGCGTTCAGATATTGATTTATCAGGTCAGCTCTCGCAGCGACTATAATAATGGTCAGCTTATCTTCCGTTTCGGAGAGAATCTTAAAGTCGTAATAGGCACTCTCCGAGCTAAACGGGGTAAGTCTGTCCAGCTCGTACGCCACCACATCGCCGATATTGGACTTCACAGCAGATGGAAGGTCCGCAGTCCTGATAATAATCCACTCCTTGGGAATACTCAACGTGACATACCTTTTCAGCACTTTAAGTTCCCTAAAACCGACAACCAGGGTAGAAACCATGTTCGCCGGACTCGGATATCTGCCTTCCTCAAAAAGATACTTCCTGCACCAGTTGATCTTGATTTTCGAGAAAAATTTCGATCCCAGCGCCACCCACAGGGAACCACGCTCAATTGATACTGCGAGCGATTTCTTTGGCACCAAGATACCTTCCATGAGGCTGAAGGTAAGCAAGTTGAAGAAGGGTTTCCACCATAGCTGAACCTTTGCCGCAAAGTCTGGCCAGAACGAGGTCAATCCGGACAGCCTTTTCATTACTTCTGTCCGCGTCATTCGATTATCTCCATCTGTTTTTCATTACTATCCACGGCGTGTCTTAGACCTCCGTCCATACGCTTCGCTCATAGTTTCTGCTCCCGCCACGGTTTAGTCCCTGCCGGAGCCTTATAATATATATACCGGCACCTGTCTCCCTGTATATCCACAATACCCTTCACTGTGAGGCCCTGACCCTTCTTATATCCGGTCGATTCGATCGTGTAAAGGCTCGATCCGGTATAGCCGACATACGGTAATATTGTCGTGAAGGCGTCTCCCATGACTTGGTTTACCTGCTCAAGGTCAGTTATATCTACCAAGCTTCTCATGCCGACGACCTGGTCCGCCATCTCGGGCGTCATTCCGGGCAAGGCAGCCAAGACCTCCTTTGGAGCAGTGTTGATGTTAATTTTCCCCGCAGTGGAATAGACGGTGACGAAATTGAAAATGCCCGGCGTCTTGGCATTTCCGTAAAGGATTTCAGGCGTCATTCCTTTTACGAGCAGAAGTTCCTCCACTGCCTCAAATTTACCGTTCCTTGCCGCATAGGGGACAGGCAAAGACATGTAATAGTCGCTTTCAGCGCCGTTTAGCCTGTGGGTATCGTCACTGTCGGTCCAGTCCCGGACAGAGTCCACTATTGTATCCGCCAGTTCTTTGGGTACACCCCTGTTTACAAGCAAATTACCCAATATTATATCAGAATTGTCTGTTAAAAGGTTTATATTAATCTTCCCCGATTCATCGAGGATTCCATATACATAATAATCTGCTCCCAGCTGGCCCGTATACTCCCTTCCATCCACTCTTACAACCTCGCTCTCCATTGGCGCTGTCGGCAGGTTTTTGATGTGGTCCCTGTAGAGCATCTCCATGATTGCCCTTTCCATCCCCGCCTCCGCCAGGAACTGCTTCTCCATGCCTTCCTTGAAGAAGAGCGTCGCATGGGTATCGGTTCTTGTCATGAAAGAAAAAGAAAGGGCAATGACAGTAAGGATGATCACAATCCAGAGCACCATAAGAAGCGCGATCCCCCGGTCCGAGGCCATAATTTTTGGCATTGAGGCGCGAAAGCCAGCATTGACCAGCATAATCAGACTGTCTCCTGATTTTTCATTTCCATTATCGTATCACCCTATCATCCAGAAGATCATCTGGATTATCATCTGAACTATCATCTGAACTATCATCTGAACTATCGCCAATGCCATCTATTTCCGTTCCTTCAGCCCTCATGGGTATAACCAGCATAATCTGACGTCTTCCGCTTACAAGCCAGATCCTCACTTTCTCCGGGGTTTTCAAGTCGTCGGTCCACTGATTCAGCCATTCGCCCGCTTCGTCGGTGGAGTCTCTGGAGAAGTACTCGAAAAATATCTGATCAAGGTTCCTGAGAAGCCTTGTCTGCCTTATGCCCGTGGTACCGATCGTACTTTCGGTTGCATACATGGTCACCGTTCCGTTCTCCTCAAACTGGACCTTGTATGTTACCAGCACATATCCCCTTCTGCCTGTCCAGATGGAATAGTTGGTCGCCACCCTCATGTAGTCCCTGCTCCCTTCAAAGTAGACTCGCTTCGCCCCGTCCTGTTCATAGGTGAGAGGCGCCCCGGACTGGATCTGGGCGTTTATTATCGTAAGAGAGGCTCTGAACCTCTCAAGGTTCTCTATCTTCCTTTCCCCGCTGTCCGCAGAGCGGTATCCAAGCCTGATCGCACCGGCGACTATGAGAATAATGGTCGCCACGAGGGTAATAGCTATGATCAGTTCAAGGAGTGTAAATCCTTTATCACCGTTATCACCGTCTCGTGTTCCCGCCGCCTTTCTCATGATCCCGAACCGAGGTTCCGGCTCTTTTACGTCAGCCATGCCGAGCCACACCCTAGACCTTTCTGTGAATCATTTTCATGCTTCTCACGGTCAGAGCTTTCCTCTTTGAGTCTTTAATCCAGTGCACTGTCAGCACGACCTCCAGAAGCTGGACCTGAAGCTCTTTTGTCCTTTCCTTAAACGTCTCGACCACGGCAATATCGACCGTGTAACCGTCGACGGTAGTTTCACTCCACACTTTTTCAGCCAGGTTTTCGTCCTCCAGCACTTCCCTCATCTTTGTCTGGGCACGCACCACAGCCGAGACATAATCCTCGGAACCTCTCACAGCCTTGAGGTTGGCCGAGATAAGCTGAAAAATTATGGTCACCGATATGCCCAGTATAGCGAGGGCCACAAGTACCTCAAGGAGCGTGAACCCTCCTTGTCCAAGATTGGACCAGGCTCTCGCCCGGGTCTTTACATTCCCGGGCCTCAGCAGACGTACCGCGTATCTCATCGGCGCACCTTCACGGAACCCACCACCGGGTCCATTTCGATATAGATGACCTTTTTTCTCGCAGCCAGCACAAGCATCCCGCCTTCGACTCCGCCAGTGGAACGGAATGTAATAAGGTACTTCCCGTTCCTCACCTGTCCCACTATAGGGTCTACCGCCATGATGGATACATCTGACGGTACGGTCTTCATACGCATGCCCTCAATTCCGTATCTCTTCATATCAAGGTCCACCGTGAGAATCAGGTCTTCCCCTCTGTTCTGGGCAAGGAATTTCATCTGCCTGACGGACGCCGTTAATTCGCGCCCAGTTGCGGCGAGATGGGCGCCTGGAAGGGTATTCGCAAAAAACATGGCGCCAAGACCGAGTATGAGGGCGGCGATTGCCATCACAAGGATCAGCTCAAGGAGGGTAAAACCAGGGGACTGGCGGGCATTGCAACACCCCAGGCGCACCGTCGTCCAGGCAAAAGCCCCAACCGAAGGTCTTAAGCGGCATAAGTGGTCTTTCACGCTTAACCTCAGAACGGCATATCCGTGATGCTGAAAATTGCCATGAGCATGGAGATTACGATAAACCCGATGACAAGACCCATTATGAGAATCATGGCCGGTTCTATGAAACCCACGAATCTCTTAACCGTATCCCTCAGGCTCTTCTCGTATGCAGTGGCTACTTTAAGGAGCATCGCATCAAGCTGTCCAGTTTCCTCACCGACCTTTATCATGGAAAGGGCAAGGGGGGGAAGTACTTTCGCCGCGGCCAGCGGGACGGCGATACCTTTGCCTTCCTTGGTTTCTTTGGCGACCGTGTCCAGACCGGAAGCGATCACCTGGTTGTTGATGACATCTTTGGAATTATTTAGGGCCTGAAGGAAGGATACCCCGCTCCGGAGCAAGGTCCCTAAGGTGCGGCAGAACCGAGCGGTCTCGAGTTTCCCCACCACATCCCCAAGAAGGCGGAGTTTCATTGCGTCCCATTGATACTTTCCCGACGCCGTTTTCACATACATCTTGGCCGCTATCCACGCACCTGCGATTAATGCCATCCCAAGCCACCAGTAGGTCCTCATACCTACGCTCACCGCAAGGAGAACTTTGGTAGGCAACGGAAGGTTGCCTCCAAGTTCCGTAAATATGACGGAAAATTTAGGGAGCACGAAGGTGAGCAGTATAATGATCGAAATGCCGCCGGTGAGGCTCAGGATCGTTGGATAGATCATGGCCGAGAATATCTGGTCCTTCAATTCCTTCGTCGATTCGAGGAACTCGTTCAGTTTGTCAAGCACCACTTCGAGCACACCGCCGGCCTCGCCCGCCCTTATCATGTTTATGTAAAGCCGGGGAAACGTCTTCGGATGTTTCTGGAGGGCGTCGGAAAACGAACTTCCCTCCCGTATGGATTTGAGGATGGACTGTACTATCTCCTTCATATCCTTCCCCTCGGAAATCTCGGAAAGGATGTTGAGGCCCCTGTCCAATGGCAGTCCCGCTGAAAGAAGAACCGACAATTCAGCGGTGAAGGTAAGGAGGTCCCCCTTGGACCGCTTGAAGCTGATCTTCGCCTTGAGGCCTTTCTGTTTGGGCGCCACCACCTTGAGGGGGATCATGCCCGTGCTCTTCAGCTTCTCTATGGCGGCTTTTTCGTCGGCCGCCTCAACAATACCCTCAAGTGGCTCACCGGCCATGGTGGTGGCCCGGTAAGAAAAAACTGCCATTACACCTCCTGAGTGACCCGCAAAACCTCTCTCAAGGTCGTTGTCCCTCTCTTTATTTTTTCGACGCCGTCCTCAAGGAGGGTTTTCATGCCCTGCGCCCTTGCCACATCTCGGGTCTGTATGGAATCGGCGTTCTTGAGGATCATCTTTCTGACTTCCTCGTTGACCACAAGGAGCTCAAATATACCTTGCCTGCCGTAATAGCCGGTGTTAGCACACGCTTCGCACCCTCTTCCCTTGAAAAGGGGCGTATCTTTACTCAGACCCAGCATGTCAAGTTCATTCTGGTCGGCACCTGACGTGTCGAGTTCCTTGCATTTGGGACAGATGACTCTCACAAGCCGCTGGGCAAGAATCCCCCGCACTGTGGACGAAAGGAGGAAGCTCTCGACCCCCATGTCTAAGAGCCTCGTGATGGCGCTCGGTGCGTCGTTCGTATGGAGAGTGGAAAAGACTAAGTGGCCCGTGAG
This sequence comes from Syntrophobacterales bacterium, assembly GCA_031274925.1. Classification (NCBI taxonomy): domain Bacteria; kingdom Pseudomonadati; phylum Thermodesulfobacteriota; class Syntrophobacteria; order Syntrophobacterales; species Syntrophobacterales bacterium. Next base: position 53,083 of record JAISPL010000053.1, read on the forward strand.
GGCCGACTGAATGGCGATTTCGGCAGTTGCTAAGTCCCTGATCTCGCCGATCATGATGATATCAGGATCCTGCCGCACGATATGCCTCAAAGTGTTCGAAAAATCAAGGCCTATCTGGGTCTTTACCTGTATTTGGTTTATACCTTTGAGCTGATATTCCACAGGATCTTCGACGGTAATAATCTTTTTGTCAGGGGAATTAACCTTGTCCAAGGCCCCGTAAAGGGTTGTGGTTTTTCCGCTTCCCGTGGGACCAGTGACCAGCACAATGCCGTTAGGCTTGTTGATAAGTCCGTTGAAGGTGGAAAGGATCTCGGGTAAAAACCCCAGCAGATCAAGGTCTACGACCACGCTCTCTTTGTCTAAGATCCTCATGACCACACCCTCTCCGTGTACTATGGGGATGGTCGAAACCCTGAGGTCGATCTCTCTTTCACCCACCCGGAGTCTGATGCGTCCATCCTGGGGGAGCCTCCGCTCTGCGATATTCATCTTCGACATAATCTTTATCCTCGAGACGATTGCTGCCTGCAGCCGCTTAGGCGCAGTCTCCGCATCATGGAGCACCCCGTCTATGCGGTATCTTACCTTCAGCTCATCTTCAAAGGGTTCTATATGAATATCGCTTGCTCTGCTCTCCACCGCCCTAGAAATAAAGAGGTTACAGAGCTTAATAATGGGAGCCTCCGAAGCAAGGTCTTTAAGGTGGCCTACATCCTCTTCCTCATCGCGGATGAATTCCAGGGTTTCCCCGTCGTCCATGTCTTCGATGATGCCCTTGATGTTCTGCGATTCCTGACTGTAGAATCTTGATATATACTCGTCGATGAGCGTCACGTCACTCGTATAGACGACAACATCACTACCGACTGCCACCTTCAGGGAATCAATAATCTCCCTGTCCGAGGGGTCGGCCATAACTACCTTAAGCGTGTTGTTCTTGAAGTCGAGGGGGATTACTTTGTTTTCCCTGATGAACCGATATGAGACTCCATCAAGAACGAATGGTACCGTGGGAAACTGGTCAGAGCCGAGAAACAGCGCATCGTCTGTCGTCATATATAACCCCCCGATATTCCAGATATCATTCCTGACAGTATAACATAGTTGGAACCATGGGGCAAATAAGCCGGCTACAACCAGATTAATAACGAAAAACTAAGGAGGTGGGTCTTTAATCTTACGGGTCTAATTCTCCGCACCTTGAGGCATGCGTTGCCTGATAGTCAGTCGTAAACCCCGAACCCCTGTCGCTTGCCGACGGGGAGGTTCATCCTGCGCCGTCTCCCGCCGTTTAAGTCATATCTTTTATGGCAAGGCAATCGTAGATTATGCGATCCGCCTGGTAGACCATCTCCCCTCGCTTCACCACGCGCCATCCCCCGTTCTGGTAAATGCCGTTGTTGGCGATCCCTTCAATCAGGCCTTGCGCGTTATCCAGGGATACAGTGAGCTCATGATTCTGGGTGAGGACCACGGACTTTGATCCTGGACTTGCAACAAGCGTCACCGGCTCAATGACAAACCTTGAAAGGTCTCTGACAGGCGCCGTCTCCACAGTCGCCTTGGTCTGGAGCTGGATCATACGCGCACGGGTATCAGGACCGGCAGCCTCGCTTGTCGCACTGATAAGGTCAAGGAGAATATCCCTCACGTCGTTCAACTCGGCGGCGGCACAGAGTTTATCCATCTCAGCATATGTCGTAAGAGCTCTCGCGAGGGTTGAGACCTCTCTCAGGTAGTGGTTCCGCTGGTCGTCGGGCACAAGGAACATGGCGATGATTGAGACGGGAGTTCCGCCGGGGGCGCCGTAGTCGATCCCTACGGGACTCCATCCTATGACGCAGATCAGGTCCCCTTCACCTGAGATTCTGGCGTGGGGCACTGCCCATCCCTTGCTTAAGGCCGTATTCACCGTAGCTTCCCTTGCCGTTACGAGACCAACGACATCGGTGCCGGAACGGACCGATGGTATGGCCTCGATAATGTGGGCAAGAAACTGTAAGGCGTCATCCTTATTATTGTCGGGCAACTCAATGAGCCTTCCTTCCTGTAATGCATCCAAAAGGGTATTCATGGTCAATCACCTCCATAACGTTTGAAGAACCAGTTCTTCACGCCGTGTGTCAATACAGCGTACATGATAAGAAAAACGGTGATCCAGAGCCAGTAGGAGAGAGGGAGTGGCGCCATGCCCAGGGTCGATGCGAATGGCGAGTATGGCAGCCAGACACCGATAGCCATAATGGCGAGCGTTGTGAGGGTAAGATGGACCGAGGCGCGGCTCCCGATAAAGGGGATCTTCCTGGTCCTGATGATATGGACAATGAGGGTCTGGGTAAGGAGGGATTCCACGAACCATCCCGTCTGAAAGAGCCTCTCCAGCATTTCCTTGTTCTGAGGAGTCGTGGCCGTATTGACGAAAGCGTTGCAGTGAAAAAAGAACCACATAAGCGCGAAGGTGGCATAGTCGAAGATGGAGCTTACGGGTCCGATGAAAGCCATGAAACGCTTGACATTGCCGATGTTCCATTTTAGGGGTTTGGCTATGAGTTCGTCATCGACCTTGTCCATGGGAATACCGGTTTGCGAAAAATCATAGAGCAGGTTGTTCGTCAGGACCTGTATGGGCTGCATCGGCAGAAACGGCAGCAAATAGCTCGCGCCTAAGACGCTGAACATGTTTCCGAAGTTAGAACTCGCACCCATCCTGATATATTTGACGATATTCGCAAAGACCTTCCGTCCCTCAATAATACCTTCTTCGAGAATGAGGAGGTTCTTTTCGAGAAGCACGATATCCGCCGCCTCTTTTGCTACGTCGACCGCTGAATCGACCGATATGCCGACATCGGCCGCCTTGAGGGCGGGGGCGTCGTTTATGCCGTCACCCATGAACCCGACGACATGACCTTTTTGCCGCAGCGTCCTGACAATTTCTTCTTTCTGCGCCGGCGTGAGCTTGACAAACACATCCTCTTCCATTACCGCCCGGGAAAACTCCTCGGCGGAAAAACGGGAAAGGTCTCCGCCCGTGACGATCCGATCGGTGGTAAGACCTACATCCCGACAGATCTTTCTCGTGACCAGGCCGTTGTCACCGGTCAGCACCTTGACTTTCACCCCTGCTCCCTTCAGCAGCTTCAGGGCCTCAGTGGCGGAATCCTTGGGAGGGTCGAGGAAGGCGATATACCCCAAGAGAACAAGATCCGTTTCATCAGCCACCGTAAATGAGGTCTTATCCCTTGAGAATTCCCGGTAGCCGATGGCGAGGACACGATAACCATCTTCGTTGAAATCCTCTACCGCCTCAAAAAGGTCTTCCCGGATTACCCCGATGAGCGGATAGATCTCCTCGCCGATCTGGTAATGGCTGGAACAGGCGTATATCTCCTCAACCGCGCCTTTGCATATGAGGACATGGCTTCCTTCATAGTCGACCACCACCGACATACGGCGGCGCTGAAAATCGAAGGGAAGCTCATCGACGAGACGGTTCTGATCCACGTAAAGGTCTGCTGAATCAAGGACAGCGCGGTCAATGAGACTCTGGAGGCCTGTCTGAAAATAACTGTTCAGATAGGCGTAGTTCAGGACATCCTCGCTTGAGTGGCCGGTGATGTCCACATGCTGCTCAAGAATAACCCTATCCTGGGTGAGAGTCCCCGTCTTGTCCGTACAGAGAATATCGATGGCCCCGAAGTTTTGGATGGAAGGGAGGTGTTTCACTATGACCTTCTTCTTCGACATGGTGAGCGCACCTTTGGCGAGGTTCACGGTGACAATCATGGGCAACATTTCTGGCGTAAGTCCCACCGCTACGGAAAGGCCGAAGAGCAGCGCCTCCATCCAGTTGCCTTTTGTCAGGCCTACGATAAAGAAGACGGCGCTGACCATGACGATCATGAATCGGATCATGAGCCATGTGAAGGACTTGACGCCAATATCAAAGCTCGTCTGTTCGGGCCGAATGGCGAGGCGGGCCGAGATGGAGCCAAAGACCGTCTGCATGCCAGTATTTATGACCACCCCGCGCCCTGTGCCGCTTGTGACGTTACTTCCCCTGAAACATGCATTGGGCAGTTCCCACGGAATACGGCCTGCCGATACCGGACCTGGATCGGAGGTCTTCTCCACCGCCATTGATTCTCCGGAAAGGGAAGATTGGTTGACAAAAAAATCTTTCGCCGTAATGAGGCGAAGGTCTGCCGGGACTATCGACCCCGCATGAAGGAAGACGATATCTCCGGGGACGATCTCCGAGACCCTGATCTCGATCTCTTTGCCGTCCCTTAGAAGAAGAGTCCGGGGCTGGACCCTTTTGCCGAGAGCTTCCACCGCAAGGTTTGAGCGCCTGTCGATAACGTAGGCAAGCCCTATGCTAAGCACGACCATGGCGCTTACAATCGCCGTCGACTTAATCTCTCCGATCAGGGCTGATACAACCGCAATAACCAGAAGCTGAATCACAAGCGGACTCTTGCATCGTTCCAGAATATCACTCCAGAAGCCTCTCCGCCTGATATGAGCCATTTCGTTGGGACCGTATTCATCAAGGCGTTCTTCGGCCTCTTCAGCGGCAAGGCCTTGAGGGGTGGCGCCAAGGGCGTCAAGAGCTTCAGATACGGGAAGAGTGCAAAGCTCGAAGAGGCGCCGTTCACTATCCGGCGCCGCAGCCGGACCTCGTCTTGCTCCGGACCAATCGGCTGTATTTCCTGAATCTCTTTTGAACGAACCTTTCCCCATCATAAATCACCATTCCGATCAAAAATGAAAGGAACGACGGAGACATACCGGCCAAGAATGGAGGCGTACAACTTGAGAAAGCAAAGAGATGACGCTCGCCCAAAGCCTCCCGTACGGCGAACCATGTTTTCTTAAATAGTTTTCTTTAATACTGCCGTTCTTGGTATTTCTGATGCAAAAGCGAAGATGAGGAAACTTAAAGTACTCTCCTCCAGAACCGCCAGGCCCATGAGGAGAGAAAGAGTCAGAGAACCCGACTCACGACATGAACAGGAGCGATTCTGCTCCGCATATTAAGCATTGACCGCCAGGGTCATCTTCCATCGCGTGTACCGCTCCTTTCATAGGTAATAATATATTTAATTTAGGTTAAAAAGTACCCCCTGTCAAGCTAAATGTCCCCCAAGCGGCGACATACCATTACACATCATTCGTAAGCGCCTCAAGCCAATCGGATAAAACCTTGGATAAAAACGCCTGATTTGCTTTGGGGACAAGGTCAACAATCTCTCGCATCATCCTGTCATACCCCGGCCAAACAGTTTCAATGAAATTACGCCCTTTTGGCGTAATTTTAACAATATTTTCTCGGCGATTGTTCTTATTCTGCGAAACAACCAGCATTTTTTCTTTCATCAAATTATCCGTTAAGCGCGTAATGCTTCCGGGCGAAACAATCAAGTGGCTTCCTATTTCTTTTTGATTCAACCCCTTGCCCTCGTTTTGGAAACGCACAGCCATCAGCACGTTAAACTGCTGTAAAGTTACGCCATATGCCCGAAAAAACTTATTGATCCTTTTTGTCGACATATTATAAATCAGCGCCATCACATAGGCGACATTCTCGTAATCGCGTTTTTTTAGAGGGTCAATACCGTATTTTTTCAAATTAACCATTTTATTGCCCTCCTTCTACAGTTCTTTTGCGGCTTCTTCATTCAACTTAACGTAATCCGTCTTGCCTGTTCCTATTATTGGCATAGTATCCAACACTACAACCTGCTTTGGTACGGCAAGCTCGCTTATTCCGGCAGATTTGAAACGCGCTGCCACATCCAGCCTTGTTATTTCTTTGTTCGTTGTGAACAAAATCAATTGCTCTCCTTTTCTATCGTCTGGAACGGCTACAGCTGCGTGCATACCATCGCTCCAATAAGCAGAGATTTCAGTTTCAACGGCTGACAGGCTTACCATTTCTCCTGCAATTTTGGCAAACCGTTTCGCACGGCCCAGAATTTTCACAAACCCTTCGTTGTCAATATTCACAATATCGCCTGTGTCGTACCAGCCGTCATCCAGCGTTTGCAGTATACCTGGTTGTTCAGGCTTCAAATAGCCTTTCATAATATTCTGCCCCTTGACAAACAGTCGACCGCCATTTTCTACTCCGGGTACTTTTTCAAGGCGGGATTCAATGCCCGGCAGCAAACGTCCTACTGTTCCCAATTTGAAATTCATGGGTAAATTGAGAGATAAAATCGGAGCCGTCTCAGTCGCTCCATATCCTTCAAACAACCGAACGCCAAACCTTTCAAACCATGTCTTAAAAGTTTCTTCTTTCACTTTTTCGGCGCCTACAAGTGTAAACCGTATTGAATAAAAATCGTAAGGATGCGCTGCTTTTGCATAACCACGCAAAAATGTATCTGTTCCAAACATAACAGTCGAGTTTGTATCGTAAATCAACTCAGGCACGATTTTATAATGCAAGGGAGACGGATACATAAAGACCTTGACGCCCCCAAGCAACGGCAACAGCATACCGACTGTCAGTCCAAACGCATGGAATATCGGCATTGCATTAAAAAAGCTGTCCAGCAATCCTATGTCAGCAACAGCATTGAACTGAGCGCGGTTGGCTTGAATATTCCTATGGCTTAAAACAACTCCTTTAGGCAGTCCTTCCGAGCCGGATGTAAACATGACAACCGCCGCATCGTCCGGCTTCACCTTGGCGGCATATCGCAGAGGCATCTGCGCTTTTGCAAACGCCGCTGCTTTATCCCAAAAACCAATTTCTTTTTTAACATCTTCCAAGCTGATGACTTTAATGCCTTCAGTCTCTAAGGCAGCAACAACTTCTCCCAAATGTGCTCTTTGAATAAATTCGAAAGATGTGTAAACCGTCTTGATTTTCACTGCTTTTACAGAGGCTAAAATACTCTTTACACCGCCTGAAAAATTAATCATGCAAGGTATGCGGCCGTATGCATGCATTCCAAAGAAAGCAACAACAGCCGCATTCGAACCAGGCAGCATAAGCCCGACATATTCTCCCTGCCGCGTTTGGTTGGCCATTGCTTTGCCTAAGGTAAAAATGCCTGTCATCATTGAAGCAAACGACAATGGCTTGCGCGATAAATCTTCTAATACCTTTTTCTTGCCGCCGACAAGATTAAACGCATCAACAAGGCCCTCAAACAAACTTTTGTCCGGGATTGTACTCTTATACTTGGTTTCTGCCATAATGGCATACAACTTTGCCGCTGCATCCAGACGTTGTGCTTTCCCAAACAAATCTGGATTCATTTGCATTTTTTGCGGAGGCAGAATGTTCATCTTGATACGGCTTGTCGGCCTCTTTTTGAATTTACGTGCAAAATGCCCAAATATAGAGTACTGCGACCCGTCAATATAAACAGGCAAAATAGGAGCTTCGGTTTTGCTTACAATCATAGCGGAACCAGGATAGACCTTCATAAGACCGCCTGTTGTCGTAATTCTGCCTTCCGGAAAGACAACGACTTTTTTCCCTTGCTTTACTTCATTAATAATGGATTTCACTGCCATTGGACTCAACGGATCAATCGGAAAGTGTTTTACCAAATGCAGCAAAGGACGCATCCACCACTGTTTTGCAACGTGCGAGTTAACTGCAAAAAACACACCCGGCAAATACGCCCACATCAAAGCTACATCCAGAAAAGAAGTGTGATTTGCCACAATGACAGCCTCTTTTGGAAGTTTTTTAAAGTTATTCAACCCCGCAACCTCAACTTTATAAAATACCTTTAAGAGACGCAACACAACAGAACGGATTAAATGTTCCGGCAGCAATCCGCAAATATAAATTGCAACAAAGGCATTTGCCACGGCTAAGCAAAGAAAAACATTAGCAATACTTAAATTCATAGATAACAAAAACGCGCACACTCCTGATCCGGCCACCATAAAAAGCGCATTGATAATGTTATTTGTCGCAATGACCCGAGAGCGGATTTTGTCTTCAGCAAATATTTGCAACATCGCATTCAAGGGCACTATGAACAATCCGCCGCAAACAGCCAATAAAAACAGATCCAAAGAAATGCGTATTCCTACGCCTGACGTCAGAAAAGAATCTAATGTTTGAACGTCTCCCGTCACAGTGATGCCCAAACTTGAGAATGCTAAATCCAGTAAAAAAATTGTCATCAAAATAGAGCTTATCGGCACATACCTGCCGGATATTTCACCCTTTAATAACGATTGACACCAAATGGCTCCAACGCCGATACCGCATGAAAACAATGTTAATAGAAAAGTATAAACATTTCCGTCAGCGTTAAGGACATTTCGGGAAAATCCTGGGATTTGCGAGATTAAAACCGCCCCAACCAGCCAAAACCAGGACAAACCCAGAATGCACAGCAAAATCTCCCTTTTAACCGCCGCGAATTTCATATTTACAAAAGTGGATTTCAAAAAATTAAAACTGATTTCACTTTGAGGCGCTGCCGCCTTAACATTCGGAATAAACAAACTGGCAATCAATCCTGTAACAGCCACAGAAACAATAAAAATGGACGTTAGAAATAATCCGGATCCTTCGCCGGACATTATTAAACCGCCAATGATAGTCCCTTGCAAAATAGCCAAATATGTGCCTGCTTCAAAAAAGCCGTTTCCTGCCAGCAACTCTTTTTCTTTTAAGATATCAGGCAGGATGCTGTATTTCGCAGGGCCAAAGAAAGCCGAATGAGCGCCCATAAGGAACAAAACAGCAAGCAACATGATTGGATTTTGAACAACAAAACCGCATACCGCCAAAGATACGATGATCACTTCACACAATTTTAAAATCTTGAAAATCAAATCTTTGCGATATTTGTCCGTAATCTCTCCTGCTAATGCAGAAAACAAAAGGAAAGGCAGCATAAATAATCCAACCGCCAGGCTTGTAATAAGCTGCTTGCTGTAAGCTGATATATCAACCAGTTTATACATCACGAAACCAGAGAACGTAGCCCGAAACAGATTGTCGTTAAACGCGCCTAAAAATTGGGTAACAAATACTGCCGAGAACGCCTGTTTTTTAAAGATTCCAAATCCTTTTGCCGGCATTTTTATTCCTTTATTTCAACATGTTATTACAAACATATCCATCATTACACATATTAACAGTTTATATGTCAACTGTTAATATGTAAATTGTTTTCATAAAAATCTGCTTTGCCCTGAGTAGCGACCATGCCCATCATTACTATCGTATTTATATAAGGAATTTTGTTTATCCGAGCAGGCAATAAATTTCTCTTAAACATCATAGTTTTGATATACCAATATATAGCCTATAACTTTTGTGCATCATTGCCATCAATATGCGTGAGACCGGAAAACAAGCTGGCCTTTGGAAGAAGAGAGTGCTCGAATGACATCAATGGTTTCTTCACCTGTTTTCGGCTTAAGGGCTTTACGTTCCATAAGGAATATGCAAACTGCCAAGCTATTATTGAAAGATGTACCTCGCTTCACGGTAACGCAAATGAATTGACATTGTACGCTTCGGCTGCCCTTTGTTTTTGTGAAATCGTGTGTTATATTTATTTAGTATATGTTTAGAAGCCGCGAGAGGAATAGATGGCGCGGCCCCAAGCGCGGAGGTGAGCGATCAGACGGATAACGTATGTTTTATTGTGCGTCTTTTTTATGGTGTGTCTCTTTGCGGGCGCCGGCTTCAGCGCCGAGGCGCCGGAACAGAAACAAAGGACAGCCGACATTACAAAAAAGACCAAAACAGATACTTCCCTTTACTCCTATTATCAGAAACACCTGAAGCCATATTTTCAAAGCTCCCGGCCAAAGGAGGAGGAGATATGCAATAAGGAACCAAGCGAGAGCACAACCTCTTCCGGGACGCCGATGGGAAGCCTCACGCTGAGCAGATCGAAGGTCAATGGCGCCGATTCAGATTCAGCCCAGCAAGAGGCAGACGCCGAGCAGACTACATATTTAACGCTGAACAGGATAGACAGTATCGGTCTTGACGCGATCAACAAAACATTTGCGAACCATTACCGAAAGGAATATATAGCGGAGCTGGCCCTGGGCGTAAGGCTGCCCCGTCACACAAACCTCACATTCGGCAAAGTGCAGAAATTCGAGCGTTACGAGGACACTCCTTGGGAAACCCATGATAACGGCTGGATGATAAGGTTGAAAAAGGACTTTTAATCGACGGACTGTCTGTAACGCCTCGCCATACCTGTTTTGCAGGTAATACCTCCCTATCCGATCCCCGTTGTTTTACGCTCAAGGATATCTCTAGCGCCATAACGCCGAACAGTGCACTGGAAATCAGAATGCGCCGCCATAAACCTCGAATATGCTCCGCTCATTGATGAATTTCCTGATCTCAAGCATTATTATGAAGATCCCTCGCATATGCATGTATGAGAGCAGCCGCCTTTCTTTAAGACTTACGTCTTATGACTGCTGATATGTTATATTTTCCAAAAAACGCTATGGATCAAGGAGTCAACTTTTGCGATTATTTTGGCCCGGGATATGATATAATGAACAATATGCGTGCGCCCGTAGCTCAGCTGGATAGAGCGTTGGCCTCCGGAGCCAAAGGCCCCGCGTTCGAATCGCGGCGGGCGCGCTTAAAATAATCAGAATTTTTCTTAAATCCTCGAAGCGGTGAGGACCGCCACTGCTCTCCTGAGCCAAAGGCTAGCATTCAATCACGGTATTCCTTAAGGTGTTTTCTGCTAAGCGACGAAGGCCGTATAGATATTCATCATAATGCGGCGGACTTGGAATTTTCTTGTCTTTTAACAGCTTCCTGCGGTAAATTATTGAAAATTCAAGTTCAATATTTGCTCTATTAACCTGCCCCCTTTTAAAACAAATCCAAATGATGGGGGCGCCTCGTTACCGCCACACACTTGCTTTTATGGCAGGCCAGTGTTTGTGGAGAGGATAGCGATATGGATGCTAAAAAATATTTCATCAGTTACACAGGGCGTGATAAAGCGTGGGCAACCTGGATTGCAGGCGTCTTGGAAGAACGTGACCAGACCGTTTTGATTAAGGAATGGGATATGCGCCCAGGGGATAATTTTATAACCAAAATGGATGAGTTCCTGCAGAAATTTGATGTTTTTATTGCCGTTCTTTCAGAGGCATATTTGAAATCCCCGTATTGTATAGAAGAATGGACAAACGCGTTTGGCATTGCGACTAAAGAAAAAGACAAAAAAAGAGCGATAATTCCCGTCAGAGTTACAGATGTGAAGCCTGACGGACTTTTATATGGATTAGTATATATTGATTTATGCGACATCCATAATGAAAAAAAAGCGGAGCAGGAACTTCTATCCGGCATTGGCCTGGAAGAAGTGTCCCGGGAGAAACCCTCTTTCCCACTAAATCCGCCAGCAAATTTGCAAGCGCTGCTTCCCGGCAACCTTCCACAGAACAACCTGCCGGAACGCAATCCGTATTTTTCCGGGCGTGACTACGAATTAAACGAAATACATAAACAGTTCAAGTCCTGTGTTACAGCCAAACAGATCATCACCGGTTTAGGAGGCGTAGGCAAGACAGAGATTGCCAAAGAATATGCCCATCGTTCTATAAATGACTATAAAGACGCTATCTGGCAGGTTCACGCGGAAACTGAAATGACCGCTTTCAATGACTGCCTTCAATTTGCCGACACCTTCGGCCTTATACCAGAAGGCATGGACGAAGCGCGGAAGCTAAACCCGAAGCAATTGGGCAGACGCTTGAAAAAATGGTTTAAGGAACACAACTCGTGGCTTTTCATTTTTGACAATGCAGAGCAAAGAAAAGATATTGAGCCTTATATTCTAGGTATACCGACAGGACATATTTTAATTACAACGCGCAATAACGACTTAATGCCGGGGAAATCAATTGAAATTGAACCTTTTACTTCCCGTGACGCGGTGCAGTTTATACGTACACGGCTTGACAGGCATCAGGATTTAATCGACAACGACTTGGCCGCACTGACAGAGCGATTGAACTACCTTCCGCTGCCTTTGGAACAAGCGGCGGCATATATGAAGCGTACTCGCGAAACCTGCTCGGCCTACCTGGCCTTATTGAATAAAGATGGGGCAATAAAAGCGCTTGAATCAAGCCTGGGTAGACCGGCAAACTATCCTCGTCCCGTGGTGGAAGCCCTCGCGCTTTCTTTTGACAAGTTGAGTGAAAGCGCTAAGCAATTGTTAAGTCTCTTTGCCTATATGTCGCCGAATGGGATTCCATTGGATTTTTTCGAGCGGCAGCGGGAAAAACTCCCTTCCCCCTTAAGTGAAGATTTGGGGGATGCTTACAAACAAGATGAGATTATTGCGGAATTGCTAAAATATTCTCTGGTAAAGCGGGATGGGAATGTTTTTTATATCCACCGTCTTGTGCAGGAGATTCGCCGTGAACAGATTAAAACTCACGGAACGGATTGGCTATATGTTTGTATGGAGGCGGCAATAGGTGAAATACCGACATTAGACGATTATGGCCGTCTGGAATCGCGCAAACAGTTTGAACAGATTGCCCCTCACGCTGCCGCTATAGCGCGATACGCGGAGAAGGCATATATCGGTAACACCGATAAAGAAGAAAAGACGGCGCTGCTATATCATCAGTTGGGAATAGGCAGTGACAAACTGGCACAGTACGGACAGGCACTCACGTGGTATAAGAAAGCTTTGGCGATCTGTGAAAAGGTTCTGGGCAAGGAGCACCCGGGTACCGCCACCACGTATAATAACATTGCATTTGTCTACGGTAATTAGGGCGATTATCCCAAGGCGCTCACGTGGTTTAAGAAGGCTTACCGGATATTACTGCATAAATTAGGAGATACGCACCCAAACACAAAAGTTGTGAAAGAAAATATGAAGGCCGCATATCTCAACACTGATCGTAAGGAATTGTTTGAGGACTGGTTTCAAAGAATGTTTGATGTTTAA
>JAISPL010000054.1 GCA_031274925.1 Syntrophobacterales bacterium
AGGAGCCTTACCCTTGATTACTGGGTCATAGGGAGAATCCTGGAGGAACCTAAAGGTAAGATTGTTCTGCGGTGACCGTATTCAGTCCCGGTTGACCTGCCGGCAATAGTCCCGGAAATAGTATAAAGAGTCAGTTGCTGACAAAGGATGACGGCAGGCACTGGTCAGACCACGATCCAGCATTCCTGAAGAGGACTATTATCTCCAGTTAAATCAACCGATAGAAACCGTTGCCGGGGAAAATTACCTGCGGGTTCACCTTTCTCGGTGTGCCTTTCCCGTTCCTCCACCACGCAGTAAATCCCTTTACCCTCGAATCCAGGCTCAAAACAGCCATTGCCAGAAGCGCACCTGGCAGGACGTCGGTCGCCTGATTTCCACCGGTTCATAAGGTCAGACCTCATGATAAGGGTCTAGCACAGTGCAATTATCCACCAGCTCGCGGCCGTGATACCCTCTTCTGTCTCAACCGGGGGCGTCAGGCGCATGATCACCGGAACTCTCTGCCTGTTTATCTCCCTCCATTATTGTGGCAATATTAATGGACTTGTCAAGAAATGGAGCTGCAAAGGATCATTTTAATCAATCCCTCTGTCCCGTAAGAATAGGTCGGGCGCCGAAGAGGAGCCAAGGAGGAGCCTTCCCCCCCTCCCATTGAACCTCATGTGCGGCATTTGATGCGGGGAATCCGCAATTTTGAACATTATAATAATATTTACGCTAATTTTAGATGGATGTCTGGCGAAGAGACGAGGGCGCCATTCAACGATGATCTCACATAATTAATTACAGCAGTTGTTTTCCGGCGACGCCTAAGCGACAAAATCCTGCACATCATAATAGGCAGAAATTCAACACGGAGGATGTTTTTCTTGGATAATGTCCGGGCCGATGTGGCAGAGATTCCTAAGTTCCCGCATGCCTTACCAGGGACCATTTCTCTTCTCCCGTCCCCGGAGAAGGCATGTCGTTTATATGTTATTAACCCCCACTACCTTCTTGCAAAGCATATTAAAATGCCATAAAAACCGAACTAAGTGTCCCACCCATCGGCCTCGGTTATATTCTATGCTTGAATGAATCTTATGTCCTTAACCTTCCTTTTACCTGGTTCTCGTAATACTTTTCCGAATAGAGGTACGGTTTCTTTGCCGTGTTCTCCGGCGTCGTATCTGCCGGCAAGGCCATGAACCTGCCTTTGCCGTCCACTGTAAGGAATGCTTTCTTCAGAAAATCTTTACCCCAGAAAGAGCCGATCACGACTGTTCTGTATGCAGGATTGACCTTTTTTATCTCTTTGAAGACGTCCTGAGAGGTCTTATAGGTTCCGGGCATTCCAAATTTTCCGGCGAGCTTCGTGATGATCTGCCAGGTCTCAAGGCCCGTGAGGGACGGGAAGACTTTTGTTACCTTCTGAACCCTTCTGTCGCAGGCCGTTGTCGTGCCGCTCGTCTCAACGGGGAGCGATGCAGGCAGGACCACGTCGGCTTTTGCGACGGTAGCAGTCCTGGCCGTGTCGACCACAAGTATGAATTCAGCTCCTGCGGCGAGGGCCTTGTTTGTCTTCTCTCTCAAGGGGTCTTCCCCGAAAATCACCAAAGCTTTAAATTTGCCTTTCTCCATGGCGCCCCTTAGGTCCACAGGCTTGAAGACGCCCTTCATGTCGGTCCCCCAGAAAGCACCCACTCTCTTGATGCCTTCTGTGTCCTTTGCCCCGACATTGCCCGGTAGATATCGTGAATCGGCCCCCATGTCGAAGAGACCCTGGGAATTGGCGAAATCCCTGAGAATAACAATCCCGTTGCCGGGCTTTCCGACACGGCCGGTAAGCATAAGGAGATTCGCGAGGGCTTTGAGGTCGTTCTTTGATTTCTCAGTCGAAGAATCAATGCTGTAAAGGATGACAACGTTATGTTTCCTGTTTGCTACAAGGTCAAGAAGCTCGGTAAGCTTTCCTGCGGTCACACCTGTTATGGCGGAGATTCCGCTCACATCCGCCTTTGAGAGGGATTTCATAAACGCTTTGAAGCCTTCCGTCCTTTTCTCCACAAATTCCTTATCCTGGGAGCCTGCATTGATCACGGCCTTGCTGATGCCGTTGATGAGGACTGTATTCGTTCCTCGCTTCGGTTTAATCCAGAGGTTTGAGGTCCTCGCGAGCGGGGTGGCGGCAGAGCTTACCGTTGCGAGGCGGGTTCCCGTCTTTTGAGCCTCTTTCACTTTCAACCCGGCAATGAGATTATCCTCAGAGAGATTTGAGTTGATCACAACGACCACATCGGCCTTTTTTATATCGTCCATGGTGGCGGTGGAGGCAGTGATCCCAAACATGCCGTCCAGAGCATCTTGACCTGCACCGTTCATAATGTTGGTGAAGCTGCCGATATTATTGGTCTTGAGTCCTGTCCTCACAAACTTCTGGAGGAGGTAGAGTTCTTCGTTGGTCATCCTGGGAGAACCAAATACTGCTACCGATTGGGGCCCGTGGGCCTTGATGACCGATTTCAGCCTGTCGGCGGCGTACTCAAGCGCCTGGTCCCAACCCGCCTCCCTAAGGGTTCTATTTTTCCTGACCATTGGTTTGGTCAGTCTGTCAGATTCCAACATGTAGCGGTATCCCCATCTCCCCTTTGAGCAGAGATAGCCCTTATTGTGAGAACTGCCGTTCAGGTTCTGAATCGTGAATGTGTGGTCTGCAAAGACTTTATAGCCCACATTGCAGCCTACCGAGCAGAATGCGCAGACCGACTCCACTTTTTCCGACGCCCACGGTCCCGGCTTCGGGAAGGGCAGTTTTTCCGATATTGCACCTGTAGGGCATGCGGCGATGCAGTTTCCGCAGGAGATGCAGGTCGTCTCTAGAAGTTTCTTCTCCATGGCCGGTTTCATTACAGACTTGAAGCCCCTGTTCACGAAGCCCAGGGCCGAAGCCTGTATCACTTCGGAGCAGGTCCTGATACAGCGGCCGCAGTTGATGCACTTGTTTGGGTCGAGGGTGATAAAAGGATGGGTCGTGTCGATCTTGTGCCGCCTCACGTCACCCACAAAACGGGTGATGTTGACGCCGAATTCGGACGCGTATTTTCTGAGCGCACAGTCAAAGTACTCGGAGCATCCACACTCGAGGCAACGCGAGCATTCGTTGGCCATCTGTTCTTCCGTGAAGCCGAGCTCCACCTCTTTGAGCGACTTTATTCGCTCTGCCACGTCCATCTCGGACATTTTTTCTTTCTTTATTTTCGCGAAATCGGTAAATTCAGACTCGGGGATCTCCCCGTAGCTGTCTTTCCTGCTGATAAAGCCTTTGGGCTGCTCTTCCGGGGAACCCGAGACAATGTACCTCTCGATTGCGTCGGCGGCGATCTTGCCGTGGGCTATGGCGTCGATGGCGACTGCGGGTCCTGTGATCACGTCTCCACCGGCGAAGACGCCGGGGATTGATGTCTCAAGGGTGCCTTCCTTTGTTACAATCACGTTTCCCCACTTTGTCTTCAGATTTCCGTTCCTGTTTATAGCGCCGAGGTCAATATCCTGGCCGATGGCGGAAATGGCGAAGTCTGCCTTCAGATTATACTCAGAACCCTTCTTTGCCACCGGACTTCTCCTGCCGCTTGCATCCGGCTCACCAAGTTCCATGCGTATACAGGTAAGGGCTGTAAGACGGCCGTCTTTCTTCTTTACAATGCCTACCGGCGCTGAGAGTTGGATCAGTTCCACGCCCTCTTCAAGGGCCGCGTCAATCTCCATCTCATGAGCGGGCATTTCCTTTTTCGTACGACGATAAAGGAGGGTGACTTTATTCGCTCCCATCCTCATGGCCGAGCGGGCCGCGTCAATGGCTGTATTGCCTCCGCCCACCACCACCACGTTTCCGTATATTTCAGGAACCTTCGTTCCCTGGAGTTGCCTCAGGAAATCTGCGCCGCGAATGACGCCGGGGGTCTCATCCTCTCCCTTAATACCCATGGCCTTTCCTGCCTGGGCGCCCAGGGCGAGAAAGATCGCGTCGAACCCGTCCTTTTTTAAGGACGCTATTGTGAAATTTTTTCCCAGGACCGATTTTGTCTTTACCGTAACCCCGAGGTCGGTAATCCACTTAATCTCCCGGTCCAGGGTCTTTTTAGGAAGACGGTATTCAGGAATGCCATAGCGGAGCATGCCCCCGAGATGGGGAGAAGCCTCGTTAAGCGTCACGCTGTAGCCCTTCAGGGTGAGAAAATAGGCGCACGTGAGACCAGCCGGGCCACCACCCACGACGGCCACCTTCCTGCCGTTTGCGGGCGCTAATTCAGGCGTCCAAGGGTGTTCAAGGTCAATATCAGCCGCATAGCGCTTCAGGTAATCGATACCTACCCGCTCATCCACCTTGTTTCTGCGGCACGCGGCCTCGCATTCCCTCACGCACACCCTTCCACAGACGATAGGGAGGGGGTTTGTCTCTTTTATCAGTTTCACCGCCTCTGTGAACTTTCCCATTGCCATGAGGGCGATATATCCCTGTACATCGACGCCCGCAGGGCAGGTCTGGGTACAGGGGCCGAGGCAGTCGGCATAGTGGTTTGACAGAAGAAGTTCCAGGGCCGTCTTTCTCGATTCCCTGATCCTGGCGTTATCGGTCTCCACGACCATCCCGTCTGCGGCCGGGCTTGAACACGAGGGCACGAGTTTTTCGAGACCCTTTACCTCGACCACACATAGGTAGCATGATCCGTATGCAGGAAGCTTTGGGTCCCAGCACAGGGTCGGTATGTTGTCAATCTGATTCGCCCGCGCCACATCAAGTATGGTCTGACCGGGGCTTGCCGCATATACATTACCGTTTATTGTTATCTTGAAGTTTGTCGTCATTCTCGGCTCTCCATAATTAGTTTCTTTCCACCGCACCGAATTTGCAGGTTTCAAAACACTTGCCACACTTTACACACAGGGCCGGGTCAAGGGCGTGCGGTTTCTTCTTTTCTCCGGTAATGGCTTCCGACGGGCATGCCTTGGCGCAGAGCGTACAGCCTTTGCACTTGTCGGACAGTATCGCGTAGGTGAGGAGGGCGGAGCAACTATGGGCCGGGCATTTCTTGTCTCGGATATGCGCCTCGTATTCCTCAGGAAAGTATTTGAGGGTGGTGAGCACGGGGTTCGGCGCCGTCTGTCCGAGGCCGCAGATCGTATTGTTCTTGATTTCATAGGCCAGCTTTTGCAGGAGGTCGATATCGCCCTCCGCCCCGGCCCCTTCCGTGATCCTCGTCAGGACTTCAAGCATGCGCTTTGTCCCGATGCGGCAGAACGTGCATTTTCCGCACGATTCCTCCTGGGTGAAGGTGAGGAAAAATTTTGCCATCTCCACCATGCAGGTGGTCTCATCCATGACCACGAGGCCGCCGGAACCCATGATGGCACCCGTTTTGTTGATCTGCTGGTAGTCGATCTGCAGGTCGCCCATGGAGGCCGGTATGCAGCCGCCGGAAGGACCGCCCATCTGAACCGCCTTGAATTTCTTGTTTTCCGTTATTCCGCCGCCTATATCAAAGACGATTTCGTTGATCGTGATCCCCATGGGGACTTCCGCCAAGCCGCCCCTGGCGATCTTTCCCGCCAGAGCAAAGACTTTTGTTCCTTTGCTGTCGTTCGTTCCCATGGATGCAAACGCCTCGGCCCCGTTCAGAATGATCCATGGGAGGTTGGCGAAAGTCTCCACATTATTGATATTGGTCGGTTTTCCCCAGAGACCGCTGTTGGCCGGGAATGGCGGCCTGAACCGCGGCATTCCCCGCTTGCCTTCTATGGAGGCAATAAGGGCTGTTTCTTCGCCGCAGACGAAGGCGCCAGCCCCTTCCTTGATCTTGATAGTGAAGTTCATCTTTGAGTTGAAAATATTCCTGCCCAGGTATCCTTTTGCGATGAGGTTCTCTATGGAGTCTTTCAGACGCTTTACCGCTTTAGGATATTCCGCTCTTACGTAAATGACCCCCTCGTCTGCGCCGATGGCGTACGCGCAGATCATCATGCCTTCCAGCACGGAATGAGGGTCACTCTCCAAGGTGCTTCTGTCCATGAATGCACCGGGGTCGCCCTCATCGGCATTACAGATGATATACTTTTTGTCGCCTGGAGCCTGCCGGCAGAATTTCCATTTCAAACCGGTCAGGAATCCGCCGCCGCCCCGCCCTCTGAGGCCGGAGTTCGAAATGATCTCAATGACTTTTTCAGGGGTATACTCGGAGAGGACTTTCTGAATTGCCTTGTAACCGTCCGCTGCGATATATTCGTCCAGGGAGGTGGGATCAATAATACCACAATTTCTGAGCACTATCTTTTTCTGTTTGGCCAGGAAAGAGTCGTCTTCCGAAGGCTGGGAATTCTTGATTACCCACTCCCTGACGGGGGTGCCTCCGGCGATGTGCTCGGAAATAATCCTTGCCGCTTTTTCCGGGGTTACATCACCATACAGGAAGGAATGATTTCTCTCATCAATAATCTCCACGAGGGGCTCGCGGTAGCACATCCCGTTGCAGCCGGTCTCCTTGAGGTTGACCTTTATCTTCTGCTTGGCTATCTCCTTCTTTATGGCGTCGTAAGTTTTGTCGCCGCCCGCAGATACGCCGCAGGTTCCAAGTCCGACCTTTATCGTCTTCATCTTCATTCGCTCTCCCTTCCTTTATATTCCTTCAAGATCTGCTGAACTTTCTTCGGATTCAACCGGCCGTGCGTTTCGTCATTGATCATGAGCACCGGAGAAAGGGAGCAGCAGCCCAGGCACGCAACTTTCTGCACAGTGAAGAGTCCGTCATCCGTCGTCTCGTCACCGTCTAAGTTAAGCTCACTCTCCAGGGCCCTGATAATGCCTGTCGAGGAATTCACATGACAGGCGGTGCCGTCGCAGACCTTGATAATGTTTTTGCCCATCGGCTTCAGGCGGAACTGGGAGTAAAAAGTGACGACTCCGTAGATGTCGGCGGTAGGAATGCCCACCGCCTTACTGATAAGGTTGATTGCCGATTCCGGGATGTAGCCGTAAGTTTCCTGGGCGGACTGAAGGAGCGGAATGAGCACCCCTTTGCCGTCCCGGGACTTCAGAACCTCGGCTTTAAATTTGGAAAAACGGTCCATTCCCTGTTTTTGTTTTGCGTTCTTTGGCGCCATTTTCAGTCTCCTAAAAGATGAATAATTATATACTCTATTGCTCTATATCACGATCTCCTGCCGCCGGGCCACGGTTCGGTTTCGGAACACAAAAGAAAAAACGTTCCCAAGTCGGGCCATAGAAGACGGGCAGTCAATCGTTGACCGCACCACGTTCCACACAGCGCGACTGACCGTGGGCAGCTTCCTTGATTCTTTAAGACGCCGCACAAGCGGTTTGAGCTTGCTTGTGACGGTATTTAATCCCTTTTATATAATCAAAATACACGACTTGTCCATCAAAGTAAAGCGTTGGATCGCCCGCTACCACTCTTTTTCTTTGTATGCGC
The DNA here is from genome assembly GCA_031274925.1 of Syntrophobacterales bacterium. Taxonomy (NCBI): domain Bacteria; kingdom Pseudomonadati; phylum Thermodesulfobacteriota; class Syntrophobacteria; order Syntrophobacterales; species Syntrophobacterales bacterium. The sequence goes on from JAISPL010000054.1 coordinate 7,467, forward strand.
CAGACAATGGGTGAAGGGGCGGGAGGGAAGCCATGGTCATGGCCTTTTTCGGCTGGTCTTCATTATTACCATGGGCGAGGAGCATGCTCGCTTAATCAAGGTTTCCCCTGACGGCCTTGTGGAATATTTGCGTAATGTATCAATATGTTGCGTAATATACAAGATATGTACACAAAACAGCCTATCATTAAAAGATTAGGATAACACAGGGAACTTTGGAACACAGTTCCCTGATGTCCACCGCCCAGGCGAAAGACCCTATCGCAGAAAGGAGACCCAAGAGGCGACCCATCTTTGTTCTCTCTCGGTCTTTCAGCATTCCAACTATTCTAATTTCTTGACTATTCCATTCATGGTGGTATCATTATGGCGGGCAGGCAAATGGGACTTATCAATATTACCGGCGGACATGTAAAACTGATCATGGTGGGAGGGAAAGGCGGGGTAGGGAAGACTACCTGCGCCTCTGCAATGGCCCTTAAAATGGCTGCGGATGGGAAAAAAGTCCTTATCGTATCAAGCGACCCTGCGCCGTCCCTCGCGGATATTTTCGAGGTTCCCATTGGGAACGAAGCAGTGAAGGTTTCTCCGGAACTTAATCTGTGGGCCCTTGAGATATCATCCGATGCAGTGTTGCAAAAATGGAAGGAACGGTTCGGGCCTGAGATCTATGAAGTGGTGCGGTCCTTTGCCGACGTGGATTACGATTTCGTCGACTATATCGGGACGGCGCCGGGCATTGAAGAAGAGTACATGCTCAACTATATCAGGGAACTGACGGAGAGCGGAAAATACGACGTGGTGGTATGGGATACGGCGCCTGCAGGCCACACACTCCGACTGCTAAGGCTTCCCCACCTTTTTCTCAAGCACATGGAGGCGGCGACGAAGTTTTACATGAATATTTACGGCTATCTGGAGAAGCTGAAGGACACGATCAGGTTTAAAGGATCAAAGAGGACGCTCCTTGAGGTGATAGGGGGCTGGGAGGCCCTCTCCGGGCAGATAGTTGAGTTTATAAGGAACAGGGAGACTACGAAGTACGTGATCGTTACCATACCCGAAGCCCTGGGAGTAAAGCTGACGGGCAGGGTGATCAGTGAGTTTGAGAGAAATCAAATCCTTGTTGAGAACATTATCATCAACCACGTGATAAAGGAAGCGGATTGCGATTTTCACAGGATTCGCATGGAAATGCAGGAGCAGTACATCGCTTTCATCAGAGATGTCTATAAAAATATGAATATCGTCACCCTCTGCCTCGCGCCACGGGAGATCAAGGGCATGGCTCGTATCATGGAGGTCTCCCGCGCCCTTTTCGATTCCGGGGAGAGTGGCACGTGAAGCGGATACGGATTACCGGAGGGAACCTCAAAGGAAGATCCATTCAGATTATGGAGCGCCACGAGGCGCGCTACACCCCGTCGAAGGTACGTAAAGCAATATTCGACATAATCGGGAGCATGGAAGGGAAGCGCGTCCTCGACCTGTTTGCGGGCGCAGGGTCGTTCACGATTGAGGCGCTTAGCAGGGGGGCAGCCTCTGGAATATGCGTGGAGCGGGACAGGGAGATGTGCGCCCTCATCCGGAGAAATCTCGAATCCCTGTCCATGGCCGGGTTCTGTGAGGTTTTGAACATGGAAGCCATGCGCGCCATACCTTTTCTTTATAAAAAGGGATTCGCTTATGATATAATTTTTATGGATCCCCCCTACGACAAAAAATATGTGGAAGCAACCATTTCTCTGTTTAGAGACCATGCAGTTTATAGTGCAAATACGCTCCTGGTGGTAGAGCATTCCAAGAGAGAGGTATGTGGCGCTCAGGAATCAGGATGGAAGGAGTCTGTACTGACGACAAGGCGCTATGGCGACACATGTATTACCATATTGAAACTGCAGCGATTTTAACCAATAATAAGGAGTCTCCGATGAAACGTAAAGTAGCGGTATACCCCGGTTCTTTTGATCCCATCACAAACGGTCACCTCGACATCCTGAACAGAGGGCTTGAGCTCTTTGACAAGGTTATCGTGGCCGTGGCTCTCAACATTGAGAAAAAGGCGCTCTTCAGCGTTGAGGAAAGGATGGAATTGATAAGACTGTCCGTCAACCATAATGAAAATGTGCTTGTGGATACCTTCAACGGACTGCTGGTGAACTATGCGAAGAAGGTGAATGCCAGATTTGTGATCAGGGGGCTTAGAGCCATGAGCGACTTTGAGTACGAATTCCAGATGGCATCCATGAACAGAAACCTCAATAAAGATATGGACACCCTATTTATGATGACCAGTAAGGATTATTATTTTATCAGCTCCAGAACCATCAAGGAGGTCCACCAGTTCGGCGGATCTGTGAAGGGGCTTGTTCCGGAAATCGTGGAGCAGAAACTGAAAGAGAAGCTCGCTTTGCTATGAATAGACCCGTGCTTTTTGCCGCGCTGGCTGCCGTATTCGTGTTTGCGGCTTTTTCTGTCCAGGCGGGCGATGTGTATACGGCGAGGGTGCAGGGCGTCATAAGCCCAGCGACCGCAGGATTCATATCTGAATCAATTGCCAAAAGTGAAGAGAAAGGCGCAGAGGGTCTTGTCATTCTCCTTGATACCCCCGGCGGTCTTGACACATCCATGAGAGATGTCGTCAAGGATATCATGACATCCAAGGTCCCGGTGATAGTCTATATCTATCCTCCCGGGGCGCGCGCCGCCTCGGCGGGGTGCGTTATTCTCCTTTCAGCCAATATCGCGGCCATGGCGCCTGGTACCAACGTGGGAGCAGCCCATCCGGTGAGCATAGGTAAAGCGGGCACGGAAGACAAGGTAATGATGCAGAAAATACTGAAAGATGCCGAGGCATACGTGAGGAGCATCGCAAGAAAGAGAGGGCGGAACGAGGAGTGGGCCGCGAAGGCCGTGACTGAGAGCGCCTCCATTCAGGCGTCAGAGGCCCTGAAACTGAACGTCATTGATGTGATATCGGGAAGCGTTGACGAACTGCTCAAGGCTATAGACGGAAAGGCTGTGGAGACGAGAAGCAGTGTGGTCACCCTGAAGCTGAAGGGAGCGAAAAGGGTTGACTTGGAAATGTCTTTCAAATACAGGCTCCTCGCTTTCATAAGTGATCCTAATGTTGCCTATATCCTCATGATGATAGGTATTTACGGGATACTTTTCGAGATCTTCAACCCGGGGGCTGTCTTCCCCGGGGTGATGGGGGGAATAGCCATACTCCTCGCCCTTTACGCTTTCCAGGTGATACCGATCAGTTTTGCCGGAGTCTTTCTCATACTCCTGGGCATCATATTCTTCATACTGGAATTAAAGATTATAAGCCACGGCATATTGGGAGTTGCGGGTGTAATATCTATTGTGATAGGCTCTATCATGCTTATCGACCTGCCGTCAGGGGGCATACTCTCTATTTCATGGAAGTCGATCTTGGCGGTGGCCCTGCTCTCCACCCTGTTTGTTTTTGGGGCGCTGTCCTACGCGATCAAGGCTCAACTGGCAAAAGTGAAGACGGGGAAAGAGGGTCTTTCCGGAGAAGAAGGGACGGCAAAGACGGATATTTTTGAAACGGGGAGAGTCTTCCTGCGCGGCGAGCTATGGAATGCGACCAGTGAAGAGCCGATAAAGACAGGCGCGAAAATCATCGTTGTGGAAGTCAAAAATCTGACCCTGAAGGTCAGGAGAAAAGGGGGCTGAAATGATCGGATTACCAGTATTGTTGTTCGTGATTGCAATCATCGTGTTCTTTCTCACGAGCGCGATCAGGATTCTTAACGAGTATGAGCGCGGGGTTATTTTCAGGCTTGGACGGGTCTTAGGCACCCCGAAGGGGCCTGGACTCATCATCCTTATCCCCATGATTGATAAGATGACAAAGGTAAGCCTTAGGACGGTGGTGCTTGATGTCCCTCCTCAGGACATCATAACCAGGGACAATGTGTCCATAAAAGTGAATGCGGTCGTCTATTTCAGGGTAATGGATCCTTTGAAGGCGGTCATTGATGTGGAAAATTTCCTCTATGCCACGAGCCAGCTCTCCCAGACGACGCTCAGGAGCGTTCTCGGACAGGCCGAGCTTGACGATCTCCTCTCTCACAGGGAGAAGATCAACGAGAGGCTCCAGGAAATCCTCGACACCCATACCGAGCCTTGGGGCATCAAGGTGTCGAATGTGGAAGTGAAGAACGTCGATCTTCCCGCAGAGATGCAGAGGGCGATTGCGCGTCAGGCGGAGGCGGAAAGAGAGAGAAGGGCAAAGGTGATAAGCGCGGAAGGGGAATACCAGGCATCTACAAGGCTGTCGGAGGCATCTGACATACTCTCCAGGAACCCCATGGCGCTTCAGCTCCGTTACCTCCAGACCCTTATCGAGATATCCACGGAGAAGAATTCCACAATAATCTTTCCTCTTCCCATTGACCTCATTAAAGTTTTCACGGAGAAATTTAAATGAAGAAGTGGTGGATCCTGATACTTGCCATACTGATGTGCATAGGCTCCACCCATGCGCGGGCAGCGCAGAAAAAGCACATACTCCCCAAGCAATCTAAGCAATCGGGCAAAGGGGTGGCAGCAAAAAAAAGCGAAGAGCCTTTTAAGTCCTTCATCGTGGTGGAGTCAACCACAGGCGCGGTCTTAGACGGTGAAAACGTCCATGCACGGCGGGCGCCTGCAAGTGTGACAAAGATTATGACGGCCCTGGTTGTCCTTGAAAAGGTTTCCAAAGGCGAGAACACGCTCGCGGACCAGATTACCGTGACGCCCGACGCGGCACGGATTGGAGGGAGCCAGGTCTACCTGGAGGCAGGCGAGGTCTTCACCCTTGAAGAAATGATGAAGGCGGTAATGGTGGCATCGGCAAACGACGCGGCATATGCGGTGGCGGAGCATGTTGCCGGCAGCGCGGACGCCTTTGTGGGACTCATGAATGAAAAGGCCAAGGAACTCAATATGGCGGACACCGAGTTCCATTCGGCCCACGGTCTTCCTCCCTCAAAGGGACAGAAGGAAGACTTTACCTCCGCAAGCGACCTTGTCATCCTTGCCCGCGAAATCCTGAAATACCCGAAAATCATTGAATGGACATCCATAAAGAGCGAGGGCTTCAGGGACGGCAAGTTTATCATGCATAATCACAATAAGCTTCTCACGAAGATGGCGGGCATAGACGGCCTGAAAACAGGGTTCTACCGGGAGACCGGATTTAATGTGGTAGCTACCGTGAAGAAAGGCGATTTACGGTTCATCGCCGTGGTAATGGGCAGCCCTTCGGCCCCGATCAGAGATAACGTGGCAATGGAGAAACTGAAGAAGGCGTTTGGCCAGCTCAGAATGTTGAGCATCGTGAAGAAAGGCGAGTTCGTGGATAAAGAGGTAATGCTCCTGGACGGAAAGCAAAGGAAGCTGAAAGGAGTGGCTAGCGCGAACTTCCTCTACCCTGTTGCTGTCGATAAAAAAGGGACGATAAAGAAAGAGATAGTGATGGCCGACAAGATCAAGGGAGATGTGAAAGAGGGCCAGAAGATTGGCGAAATGATCATCACCTTCGATAACCGGCAGGTGGGCAAAGTCGACGTAATTTCTCCCGTCCATGTACCCACTGCAAACCTTTTTACGAGATTTATCAGGAGATTGGGGCTTAATATCTAAAACGAGAGGATTTAAGGGTTATGTTGAGAAATAAAGAGATCGTGGTGGGAATAACCGGCGGCATCGCAGCATACAAAACCGCCGAGTTGGTACGGTCATTTATAAAAAAAGGGGCGAACGTCCATGTGGTCATGACCAAAAACGCGATGGAGTTTATAACCCCTCTCACACTTCAGACCCTTTCGGGTAATCCGGTGGTCCACAATATGTTTGAGCTCCTCACAGGTTCTAAAATCGGACATATTGCCCTGTCAGACATTGCCGATCAGGTGGTGATCGTTCCCGCCACGGCGAATATTATCGGCAAGGTAGCAAACGGTATTGCCGACGACTTCCTTACCACCATGATAATGGCCATCACGGTGCCGGTCCTCTTTGTGCCCTCCATGAATACCAAGATGTGGGAAAACGCCGCTGTCCAGGAGAACATTCAGAAACTGAAGGACAGCGGATTCCAGTTCATTGAACCGGGAAGCGGGGACCTTGCCTGCGGCACCACGGGGAAAGGCAGGCTTCCGTCAATCGAAGAGATTATTGAGAGAATGGAAGATATTTTTACAGAGAAGGATCTCACAAATGAGCACATTCTTATCACCGCAGGCCCTACAATGGAATACATTGATCCGGTGAGATGTATTACCAACAAGTCGTCGGGTAAGATGGGATACGCCATTGCGAAGATTGCAAAGAGAAGAGGCGCGGAGGTAACATTGATCACGGGAAAGACATATCTGTCTCCGCCGAGAACGGATATGTCCGTTATCGAAGTGGTCACCGCCATGGAGATGAGGAGCGCCGTGATTGAACATTACAAGCGGGCGACCATCATTATTAAAGCCGCTGCAGTGGCGGATTTCAAGTGCAGGACCGAAAGCTGCCAGAAGATAAAGAAGAAAGGCGACGCCAAATACATTGCCCTTGATTTGGAAAAGAATCCCGATATAATCAGCGAGCTTGGCCGGGTAAAAGGCGACCGGATCCTGGTCGGCTTTGCCGCAGAGACGGAGAATATGCTCGCCCACGCCCAAGATAAGTTGACGAAGAAGAACTTGGATCTCATTGTGGCGAATGACGTTTCCAAAGAAGGGATCGGGTTCGGATCGGATATGAATGAAGTCTCCATAATCGATAAGGCAGGAAACATTCGGCAGGTGCCCATGCTAAGCAAGGACGAGATCGCCCACATTATCCTTGATGCCATAAAGAAGGTGATCAAAAAGAGAAAAAAGGTCAAGAAAGATCGGCTGTAAATATTTCCCGGGGAACATTAGGACAGGATTGAAGCAAGAAGTGAATTCCAAAGAAACACACAGGGGATGAGTGGTGAAGATTCCGGCACAAGCGATGCTGATTATGTTGCTGGTCTCCTACATCCTTCCTCTGCACGCCGCCGATGAAGAAGATAAAATTGTAAGAGTCGTCGAAATGGCGAGCAAGGCGATCGTCAATATAAAAACAGAGGAATGGTCGAAAACCCCGGAAGAGAACAGAAAGCCGAGCATATTCCAGAGATTTTTGGGCGAAGAAAATGAGGCGGAGGCTTTTGAAAACCAGGGTTCCGGCGTGGTCCTTGACCCCAAAGGCATCATAGTCACGAACGAGCATTTGATATCGAAGGCCTTCAACATACGGGTCAAATTCATGAACGGTAAGGAGTACGAGGCATACGTGTTGGGAAGTGATCCCGAGTTCGACATTGCGCTCCTCAAGGTGACGGACAAGGTGGACTTTCCCTGTCTAAAGGTCACCAAACCGCATAACATAAGGGTAGGCCAGAAAGCGATAGTCATCGGCAACCCCTTCGGCCTGTCAAGCTCCATTTCGGCGGGGGTTGTGAGCGCTCTCGACAGGAATCTTAAGATTGATGGAAGAGTCTATGCGAACCTCATTCAGACCGATGCGGCGATAAATCCGGGCAATAGCGGCGGGGCTCTTCTCGATATGGAGGGCAATCCCCTGGGGATCGTTACCGCCATATACGGCGAAGGCAAAGGCATCGGCTTTGCCATACCCATGGATGACGTAATGCGCATGCTGTCGGAGTTTCTAGAAAGCGGCATAAAAAGGCCTATATTCGGCGTTTTTACGGAAAAAAGGAGAGATGAGCGAGGGTCCTACTTTTACGTGGCGAAGGTCATCCCCGGCAGCCCGGCCGACAAGTACGGCGTAAAGCCGGGAGACAGGGTCATCGAACTGAACAGGAAAAAGATTAAAGAGGGTATGAAGCCACACAGCGTCCTAAGGAGCATGAAGGTCGGCAGGGTTGTCCAGTTCAAGATTGTGAGGAATTCAAAGCCCCTGTTTCTTAATATTGACGACAGTTATGTAGAAGGCTATCTCCCGCTCCCTGTGGACCAAAGCCTGTGCAATATGCGGGTAGCGGATATCAGAGGTTACCCAAAACTCAAGTTCAAACTCAAGGAAAAAGAGGGCGTGGTGGTAACTAAGATTTACAGCAAGAGCGCGGGGGACAGGTGCGGGCTCCTGCCGGGCGACGTGATCCTCAAAGTGAACAATAATGCGGTTTCCGGTACGAAAGATTTCGAATCTTTTATGGTGGAAGGTTTGAAAAGGAATTATATTTTATATCAGGTAAAGAGGAACGAGGAAATCTTCTTTGCTCCGGTTAAGCTTGATACTCTGCTTTAGGGGGGTTTTATGGACGATGAAAAAGGATTCACTGTAAACGACAGAGAGAAAAAGTCAGATCGTAACGACGCGGCAGGGGAAGCAGGCAGGCGGCGTGGGGCACCCAATGATGCGCCAAAACACGAGGATTTCGTCACGGGACTTACCTTCTCGACGCTGCTGCTTTCTTTATCCACGTCGGTCTTGGTAAATCTCGGAGAATTGCCGGATCCCATATCAAAGGAAAAAACAATCAATCTTTCCCTCGCAAAACAGACCATAGGCATCATTGAAGTGCTGAAGGATAAGACCGCAGGCAATCTGAACAATGACGAGGACAGGCTGATTAATAACATGCTCTACGATCTTAGAATGAAATATGTGGGCATGAGTAGCACAGAAAAATAGAGAGATTCTCTCCACGACAACAAAACCCGACCCTTAACGGAGGACTCGCGTCGGGTGGCAGTATGGTTGCGCTTTAGTCCGGCAGTATATCGGCCACGAGTCCTGCCCGGATGTGTAAAAAGAGACGGGTAAAGCGCGCCTCCCGTTTACCCGCCGCGCTACGTATTGCCTTCGGGGCCGGTCAGCTATTTTTTACTTGCCGCCTTGACCTCGTTTAGGAGACTCTCCGTCCGTTTCGTACATTTACCGCGACTCCGTTAACGGAGATGTTCGCGAAGAGCTTCTTTGGGCGGGCGAAACCAGATAGTACCGGCAACTCCTGCAGGCGGACCATGGTAAACCGGAACACCGTACAGCTTTTGCAAATCAGTTCGTCCGGGTGTACATTCTTACCTGACTGTTTGTCTGGATTACTTAGTGAAATACCCTTGTAAAAATAGTATCCACATGATGGAAATAATGCTCGTTATTGGTAGTGCTCACGACCTCTTCTTCCGTAAGATATCGACGGATCTCTTCGTCCTTCCTCAGCTCCGCCGTAAAATCGAGATCCTGCTCATAGCACATCATAGCTACCCTCTGGGTAAGCTTGTATGCTTCCTGTCTTGTGAGCCCTTTTCTGATGAGGCTTAGAAGTATCGCCTCCGAGTGGTGAAGTCCTTTCGACATTCCCATGTTTTCCGCCATCTTCTCAGGGTAGACGATAAGGTTTTTATACATGTTCTTCAGCCTCTCAAGCATGTAGTCGAGAAGGATTGTGGCGTCAGGACCTGTGACCCGTTCCACTGATGAATGGCTGATATCTCTTTCGTGCCAGAGCGCTATGTTTTCGAGTGAAGCGACTGCATAGCCCCGTATCAGGCGGGCAAGGCCGCAGAGATTTTCGGAGGCTATGGGGTTTCTCTTGTGAGGCATCGCGGAGGAGCCGGTCTGTCCTTTCTGGAAAAATTCCTCAGCTTCACCCACTTCCGTTCTCTGGAGATTTCTGATTTCCAGGGACATCTTCTCAATTGATGAGGCTATTATCGCGAGGGCGGCAAAAAACTCGGCGTGATAATCCCTGGGCACAATCTGCGTGGAGATGGGAGTTGGCTTGAGATCCATTTTCCGACATACATATTCCTCCACGAAGGGAGGGATATGGGCGAAGGTGCCTACGGCGCCGGAGATTTTAGCATGGCTGATCCGCTCCCTGGCAACTTTAAGGCGCTCAAGGCTTCTTCTCATCTCGTCATAGAAATGGGCCATCTTGAGGCCGAACGTAATTGGCTCCGCATGGATTCCGTGAGTTCGTCCGATCATGGGTACTTCTTTGTATTTGTAAGCGTTTTCTTTGAGGACCGCCATGACGTTTATGATGTCTTCCATGAGGATGTCTGACGCTTCCTTAAGGAGGCAGGCGAACGAGGTGTCCAGTATGTCTGACGAGGTGACGCCCATGTGGATGTACTTTGAGGAAGGGCCGACGAATTGGGCGACGTTCTCTATGAAAGCGACCACATCGTGTTTGGTCCGCTTCTCAATCTCAAGGATTTGGACTGTGTCGAAGGCGGCTTTCGCCTTGATGACGGCTACATCCTCAGTCGGGATGAGTCCGAGTTCCCCGTAGGCCTCGCAGATACATATCTCTATTTCGAGCCATTTTTGGAACCTGTTCTGGTCCGTCCAGATGCGAGCCATGCGGGGCAGCGTGTAGCGTTCAATCATGAGTCTATCTTACATTACTTGGCAGGTCCGTGTCAATTTGGAATATGACGCCGTACATGGGAGTAGTAGTATGCCGGTCATCTGTCTCTTAGCCCCTTTAACATAAAGCAAGGCATCAACGGTCAATGCCAGTAAAACAAATGTAGCAAACATAACATCTAACTTATCATACCATGTGAACACTCGCCGGAAGCGTTTAATTCTGCGGAATAGACGCTCCACATGATTGCGCTTCTTGTAGAGTTCTTTATTATACTTCCAAGGTCTTATCCGGTTTCTCTTTGGCGGCACTACGGGTGAAAAACCAAGTAATACTGCCAAAGAACGTATTTCATCGCCTTCATATGCATGATCAGAAAAGTTTCTTCTGAAACTGCACCTTATGACGTCAAGAGCATAGCGGTGTATCTCCTGATGAAACTACGGCGTTCCTATCGGATGCGGCAATTTTTGTGTTCCAACCTCCAATAGACTGGGGTCAAACTCCCGTACTTTGATACTTGTGGAATCAAATACGTTAATCTCAATAATCCCTCGTTCCTGAAGCAATCGAACAGTATTGAACAAGCAGAGTATAGATTGTATGCCAATTGCCGTATCCCTCCATTTACACCCATTATTGAGAACATAAATATAAGGCATTCAATACTTGCAGGTTGCTTATATCTTAAGGACCTACTGTGCTTTGGAAAACAGCTTGATATCAGTGCATATTGAGCTTCGCTAATTTCTATATAGATAGTATATATATATTTCATCTTATAGTGTTAACAAGGCCTATGTAAAACAAAGCCCATCAGGACTTTTAATCCTGACGGGCATCTTATTTTAAGCGTTAAACCGGCCGTTTGCTCATCACCTACTTAGGGATACTGCGCATTTTAGTCGGCCCGTCTCCCAACTGACCGTTGCCATTCCCTCCCCAGGTCTTCATCGTGCCATTATCTTTAAGGGCAAGAGAATGACTGCTTCCTGCGGTCAGAGCCGCAACATCGGATAGCTCAACCTGTACCGGAATAAGGCTGTTCTTAATTGTACCGTCTCCCAACTGACCATTATTATTCCTTCCCCATGCCAATACATCTCCGTTATCTTCAACAGCGAGAGAGTGGTACCATCCGGCGGTAAGAGCCTTAGCGGTCAGATTCACAACAGGCGTTGGGATTAAGCGGTTAATCTTTGTACCGTCTCCCAACTGACCGAATTTATTCCTTCCCCAGGCAAGCGCCGTGCCATCCTCTTTGATAGCTAAAGAATGATCGCCTCCCGCGGCAATTGCAGTTACAGTCACACCGGATAATCCCTTAACTTGAGCGGGGGCAGTACGATTAGTCTTTGTACCATTACCTAACTGACCGCTAGAGTTCTTTCCCCAAGCCCATACAGTACCATTACTATCCAAGGCTAAAGAATGGTAGCTTCCCGCGGTAAGGTGGGCTACAGTTACATCGGATAGCCCCGGCACCTTAACGGGGGTGCGGCGACTGGTCTTTGTACCATCTCCAAGCTGACCGAAGCTGTTCTTTCCCCAGGCCCACACCATGCCGCCTTTGTCCAGCGCCAGGGAGTGATAGCCTCCCGCAGCAAGTTGAGCTGCGGTTGAGCCCAGATTTAAATCATCCACCAAGCGCCCTGCGCCGCCTTCCATCACTTTGACGGGGGTAGGACTCTGATAATAGCCTCGTTGCCCAACTCCCCGGCATAACCACTTCCCCACGCCCATACTGAGCCGTCATTTTTAACCGCGAGGGAATGATAGAATCCCCCGGCCAGGGCCGCTACATCGGTTAAATTACCCACACCGTCTTCATCCACCACCTTAACGGGGACATTTTTAGTAGAAGCAGTGGACCCATCTGTTCCATCGCCCACCTGACCGAAAAAATTCCCTCCCCAGGCAAGCACCGTGCCGTCATTTTTAACCGCAAAACAATGATGGCCTCCTGCGGCAATGGCCTTAACATCGGTTAAATTACCCACACCGTCTTCACCTTTTACCTGTGCCGGTGCCGGGCTGTTATCGTTGGTCCCGTCTCCCAACTGACCGTTACCATTCCATCCCCACGCCCACACCGTACCGTCCTCTTTTTTAAGGGCGAGGGAATGATAACCTCCCGCGGCAATGGCCGCCACACCGGTTAAATTACCCAATACCTTAACGGGGGTATTTCTACTGGTATAGGTCCCATCGCCCAACTGACCATTATCATTATTTCCCCACGCCCACACCGTGCCGTCTCTTTTAAGGGCAAGAGAATAAACAGTTCCTGCGGCAATGGCCTTAACATCGGTTAAATTACCCACACCGCCTTCACCCTTCACTTTGACGGGGGTAGGGCTGTTATCAGTGGCCCCATTGCCCAGCTGACAGTAATTATTATATCCCCACGCCCATACCGAGCCGTCATTTTTAACCGCAAGGGAATGAGAGTATCCCGCGGCAATGGCCTTAACATCGGTTAACCCCACCACCTTAACGGGGGTATTTCTATCAGTAGTGGTCCCATCTCCCAGCGAACCGACACTATTACCTCCCCAAGCGAACACTGTACCGTCATCTTTGATCGCAAGGGAATGAAAGCCTCCTGCAGCAATGGCCGTTACATTGGTTAAATTGCCCTTACCGCCCTCACCCTTCACCTGCACGATAGCAGGGCCAAAAGCATCGGGGCCGCTCTTCCCATCACCCAACTGACCGACATTATTAGTTCCCCAACCCCACACCGTGCCGTCGTCTTTGAGGGCAAGAGAATGAGCGTATCCCCCAGCCACCATGGGCGCTGTGGTGAACTTTGCCGCAGATGCATAAGTCGCCATAAATGGCGTCATAGTGAGCATAAGCGCCGCTGAAACGAGTACGGCTAAGCACATGTTTCTGCTTTTCATCATGAAGATCTCCTTTTCCGGGAAGTGAACCCCGGACATTGTGTATTTTTCTGGTGGAACCCTTCTTGGGGAACACGGCTTCTTGCTTCTACTGTATATAGGGATAAAAGCGCAGCTGGAAACTGTTTTAGTACCCCCCCGTGCAATTATAATCACGATATATCAAAAAAACAAGAAATTGAGGTGGAAAATGTGGAAATACAGCCTGCCCCCGCTTCCCGTGTGCCCCCCACAGAGTGGTCCGAGGGGCATGCCCCCCTTTTACGAGGGGTCCCCGCTCCTGCGAGGGATTCGAGGGATACTAAAGTATTTGTCCTCGTTTACCCCTGCTTACTCGTCCCCGATTCCACAGAGTATACGAGGGATTTGAGGAATCCCGATTATACGATGGGAAGAGTCCCTGGCCTGCAGAGCGTTTGTTCCTATTTTTCCGAAAGATATGAGGGTCTGCCCCGATCCCTTGCCCCGCGAGGAATTCGATCCATTTTTTCTTGACAATAATAAAGTTAGTGTCAGACAATATGACTAACAGATAGTCTGAGTAAAGTGAACTTTAAACTTGAAGAACGTGGCTATGAAGAAAATGACGCATGAAGCTTCATTGTAAAGTATCGACCGCCTCGGTCAAGAATAGACTGGCTTTATCGGGAGCTTTGGGACTGCCTGGTATCGCAGGTTTTGGTTTTTCAAGAAAAAAGGGTCCTTGTACAAAAATCTCCGCTTACAGAGACATTCCTCGACAGCAACACAGGCGTACAGGCGTGCTTTGGCAGGACTCTCGTGGAAGCGCTCCATGACCATCTCATAAATTGAAGGAGAAAACAGAAAAACCAGCATGGCTTCTCGTAACGGACAAATAGATAAAGGAACAAATAATGATTACCGGAGGTCAAAAATGAAAAAGTGGATGATTGTTGGAGCGTTGATAGTCGCAGTCTTCGCTGTGATCCTTTTTTGCGGGATAGCGCAGGCACAGGCGAATAAAGCGGATCTCGATAAATTACGCGCAAAGGTAGCTTCGGATCGCACAGCTCTCATTGTCGTTGATATGCAGAAGGATTATTTGCTCAAGGGAGGCGTTCTCGATAAACTCGGTTTCGATGTGATCGACGGCCAAAACTTGGCGCCCCGTCTTGATGATTTTGTCAATAAGGCGCGAAAACATGTTAAAGCTGTCATTCATCTCAAATTTACTCTCTTGCCCCATCTTCGTTCTCCGGCAAATATTGAACATTATCAAAGGGTAGGCCTCGTGCGCAAGCATGATCCTGTTTTCTCGGAGTTTTATGGGGTTATACCGCAGGAAGGCGACATCATAGTTCCGAAATACCGGTATTCCGGATTCATTTCAACTTACCTTGATCAAACGTTGCGTTCTCTCGGGATAACAACTCTGATAGTTACCGGGGTTGCGACAAATGTGTGCGTTGAATCAACGGTACGCGACGGGTTCATGCTTGATTATTCCATTGTAGTTCCATCCGATATGACTGAAGGAACGAGCCGTCATGCAAAAGAATGGTCCCTGAAAACCATGGGTGTTTTTTTCGGTGAAATAGTTGATTCTCAAGACCTTCTGACAGGCTGGGGAGTAAAATGACCATCCATACGTCTGGAATTTGTCGAAGCGGGCCATCTTTTAATTGGAACCGATGATGCCCCCGGATCCTGATCGGCGACGCCAATCAAGGTCATGGGTTTCGTGAGTGATCTTGGTTTGAGCCGGAAAGATAAGGAAAAGATCTGTGAAGAAAGATTCAATATTTATAAACCGTGATAAAAAAGGTCAGGCGCCATGGAGCCATATGTCCGACCCTAAAACAGTTCAATGCCAGCTATATTATGGCAGGTGCAGATACAAGATGCACTTGGACTTAATGGTTGACAATAATGAAAGTTTTGAATAGCATGATAGTCAGACATTTAGCAAGCGATGAGGTTGATCGTTACCGCGACTTAAGAAAGAAAAATTGAAGGAATAACTCGCAATGGAAGAAAAGGCTGTGTATTTTAATCCGATCAAGAGCAAAAGGACTTTTGACGAGATTGCTATCGAGATAAAGAAAATGATCGTTGGCGGAGTCTTGAGGCCGGGAGACAGGCTTCCTTCTGAGGCGGAAATAGCCAAGCAATTCAATGTAGGCAGGCAGACGGTCCGTGAAGCTTTGCGATTGCTTGAGCTGTCCGGTTTCGTGATGGTCCATAAAGGCGGCGGCGGCGGCGCGATCATTACCAACACGATCATTGATACTATTAGAAAATCTTTCATGGACGCCGCGCAAATGCGTGACATATCGGTAGCTGAACTTACCTATGCGCGCGCCGAGATTGAAAAGCTTGTGATCTGCCGTGCAGTTGAGAATTCAACTGACGAAGACATTGCGGTACTCAACGAAAACATCACTCAAGGGAGGAAAGCGATCGCGTCTGGTGTTCAGGCGTTTGAGGAGAACATGGATTTTCACGTACTCCTCGCGAAGGCCTCGAAAAATGCAATTTTTGCGATAATCGTGGAATCGCTCATGGCAATTGTATCCGATCTCTTAAGCCGGATCCCTCAGTCTCTTGAGATATCGAAAAAAATCCTGGAAGAACATAAGCAAATGGTGGACGCCATAGCGGGGCGGGACAAAGACCGTGCCATTGACCTCCTGGACAAACACCTGGACTTTGTAGGCAAAAGGTTTAATTCCTCCTTTGAAGAATTAGCGAAACAGAACAGAGTAGGCACGACAGGTGAAAGAGCCACACAACGTTAAATCGTCGGATTTAAAGACCCCGTTACCAAAGCGGTTGTAACTCCACGATGATGTTTCTTCAGATCCCTTAATATCTTTAACGCAATAAGATAATCGTCAATTCCTGGCCGTCGCATCAATATGACAAAGAAGATTGAGAAGTAACAATTTTTCACTTTTTTCTTGACTCAGTAAATCGGAGGGGCTATCATCATGGTCAGATTGTCTGACATTCAGAAATTAGTACTTAGCAACGGAAAAGCATATGAATTCTTAAATGCAGAAAGAAAGAGTCAAGGCATGAGAGACGAGAATTTCAAGGAGGTATTTGCCATGAGATTAAAAACGATATGTGTCTTGTTTTCCGCAATCGGACTATTGTTCACGATGTCGACAGGTTCACAGGCGGCCCAGGATTTAACCCCGCTTTACACATTGCCGGCGGGTGGCACTGTTTATGTCCTTGGCGCAGGCATCGTCAGGGTTAGCAATAAATACATGTCTTCTAACAAATTCGTCCAGCAGGCATCGTCAGGCACCCTCGATATTATCAGGAAGATGATGCAAAGGGATATGCAGGGAAAGGATGCCTTTGGCATCTTTGCCACAGTGGACGGCTATAATGCCTATAAAGGCAACAACGAGTATACCGGTAAGCCTTTTCCAAATTTGCGTGCCGTGACTTTTATCAACAACACCGATCTCTATCTTGTTGTGCGTGCCAATTCTCCGATCCAGTCGTACAAAGAGTGCAAAGGTAAAAGGATAGGCATCGGAGCCGCAGGGAGTACGATGGCAAATACCGCCGTGTTTCTGCTGGAGCGGCACGGTGTTCCAAAAAATGACTTTAAGCCGCAATTTTATTCCTACAGGGAGATCGTGGAAGGTATCCAGGATAATAGTCTGGACGGCGGTTTTCTTGCAGGCGGGTTCCCTATTGCCGCCTACACAGAACTCGCAACAAACTTTGATGTCCGTATCGTACCGGTAGATGAGGATGTGCTGAAAAAACTTCCCGCGTCTTATTACCGCAGCGTTGTCAAAGCGAAATCTTACAAAGGGCACGACAAAGATGTCCCCATCATGGGATTCTCCGTCGGTCTGCACGTGAATGCAAATGCGAACCCTGACCTTGTATATGAAATGGTAAAAAATCTTTACGAGCACAAGTCTGATTATTATGTCATCCATTCATCTGCGAAAGAGCTCACGGTCCAGAATGCAAGCCAGGGATTTACGATCCCCTTTCATCCGGGAGCCGAAAAATACCTGAAAGAGATCGGGGCATTAAAGAAGTAGTGCAGGCAAGGAGGAGTCATGGCAGATTTGGCTGATCCAAAAATCTCTGCCGCTAAAATCTGGGGCAGGTCTTTACGAAGCATAATCATACTCATAACCGCCGTGGGGATGACTGCCTTTCAGATCTATACCGCAGGCGTTCGCCCTTTCCCCGGAGTGATACAGCGTATCGTCCATCTGGCGTTTGTCATGGTACTCATTTTTCTCATGTATCCTCTAAAGGCGAAAACCACTGATAAGGAAGAAGCGAATATTCCCGTTGAGGACCGGCCCCTTTCATTTGTTGATATATTGTTAGTCCTTGTATCCGTGTTCATGGGCGGCTACGTATTTGTCGAATACGAGGCGTTGAGTTTCAGAACAGGTATGCCGAATCTGTTGGATTCGTGCGTAAGTTTCGTCGGTATACTTCTTGTACTCGAAGCCACGCGGAGGATGATTGGCTGGCCCTTCATAATCATCTGCCTTCTGGGATTCCTGTATGTCGGAATCGGGCAGTACCTGCCCTCTTTTTTGTCCCATATTGGTTATACTTTTGAAGAAACGATCAATTTCAATTTTTTCAGCACGGAAGGCGTCCTTGGCCTGCCTTTAGGGGTTTCCTCGACGACCATAGCATGTTTCATCATATTCGGGGCTTTTTTGAATGTGTCGGGCGCAGGAACTCTGTTCATTGATATTGGTCTCGCCCTTTTTGGAAGATTTCGCGGGGGCCCCGCGAAGGCAGCGATCCTGGCATGCTGTCTTTTCGGCATGATTACCGGAAGTCAGGTGGCGGCTGTTGCCGCTGTCGGGGTATTTGCCATTCCCCTTATGATACGTACAGGATATCAGCCCATGACTGCCGCATCCATCACCGCGCTTGCTGGAACGGGCGGGATGCTCGTGCCGCCCGTTATGGGCGCCGTGGCGTTCATTATCCCGGACATGATAGGCGGAACCTATTGGGACGTGTGCCGCGCTCAGCTTATCCCCGGGCTTTTCTTTTACGTGGCGGTTTATATGCTTGTAGAGCTCCAGTCCGCAAAACTCGGACTCAAAGGCGTTTCAAAATCAGATCTGCCCAGGATTGGTAAAGTCTTGAAAGAGCGAGGCTATATGATTTTACCGATCATCGTCCTGCTTTTTGCTATATCCGTCCTAAAGCTCTCGCCGGTGAAGTCGGGATTTTGGGCAATCGTCTGCTGTGTTCTTGTCAGCTATATCCGTCAGGAAACGCGGATGACATTCAAAAAGATAATGACTGCGTTTGAGAAGGGGGCCAAGGGATGCCTTATCGTGGCAATCTGCTGTGCCTCCGCCGGGCTTATCACCGGCGTTATCAGCATGACCGGAATGGGTGAACGGTTTTCGGACATTCTCATCATGCTTTCCGGCGGAAGTCTCCTTCCTCTGCTTTTCCTTACCATGATCGCATCCCTTGTAATCGGTCTGCCCCTGCCGCCAGTAACGTGCTATCTGATCCTGGCCGTCATTGCAGCCCCCGCGCTCATCAAAGCTGGCGTCAACCCCATGGCTGCCCACCTTTTTGTGTTCTTTTTCGGCGCTCTGGGGAACATAAGTCCGCCTGCGGCCCCGACATCGTTCGCCGCGGCGGGTATTGCGGGGACGGACCCCATGAAAACGACAAATATCACCTTCGTTTATTGTTTGCCGGCATTCTTCGTTCCTTATCTTTACGTCTTCAGGAATGAATTGTTGCTTATGGGAACGCCTATGAACATCGCAGCAATAATTATCGCTTCTTTCTTAGGGATAAGTTGCATGGCCGTTGCCTTTAACGGCTATCTTTTCAAGAGGACGAGCCTCCTTGAACGTCTTGTCTTTGTGATCACCGGCATTGCCCTGATATATCCGAACCGGATGATCAATATGGTCGGGATCGTGGGCGCCGGCGTCCTGGTAGCGATACAGTTCATTTTTGCGAAACGACAGGCCGTTACGGCCTAATCAGAATTCAACAGGAGGTTTTATGAAAACGATTGATGTACATAATCATCTTTACCCGAAAGAATGGATGGCATACCTTGACGGCAGGGCCGGTTCGCCGACAATGCAGAGAACGGGCCCCACAAGCATGGTATTTTACAGCGATGGCATGCGTCTGGCTACTGTTAGCAGGGCCGGACATTATGACCCGGAGCCACGCATGAAAGATCTTGATGAGTATGGTATCGACATGCAGGTGATAAGCCTCACCTGTCCTTCTGTTGAGCTGATTCCGGCAAAGGAAGGCGTTCTC
Source organism: Syntrophobacterales bacterium (assembly GCA_031274925.1). Classification (NCBI taxonomy): domain Bacteria; kingdom Pseudomonadati; phylum Thermodesulfobacteriota; class Syntrophobacteria; order Syntrophobacterales; species Syntrophobacterales bacterium. The sequence goes on from JAISPL010000054.1 coordinate 27,033, forward strand.
TGGGCCAAGAAGATTAACGACTACATGGCGGAGGTTTGTGCGCAACATAAAGGACGGTTATATGCCTACGCAACGCTTCCTTTTCAGGATGTCGAGGAATCCGTTAAGGAGCTCGAAAGGGCAAAAAACCTGGGCGTAAAAGGAGTGATGCTCTTCTCAAACCTGGCCGGCAAGCCTGTCTATGCGCCGGAGTTCTATCCTATATATGAGGCTGCGGCTGAATATGACATGCCGATCTTTATTCATCCTGCCGCGCCGGTTACCGCCGAAGCAATGAAAAAAGTAAGCATGCCGCTGCCCCTGTATGGGTTTATTATGGATACCACCATGGCTATTACGGGATTGATTTTTACCGGAGTTCTTGAAAAACTTCCCAATTTGAAGTTCATTCATGCCCATCTTGGCGGAGTATTTCCATACATGGTTGGCAGAATAAATGATTGCTACAAAACCTATGCCGGGGATCATGGGTATTATTCCCTTCCAAGGCAACCGTCTGATTATTATAAGGAACAGGTATGGGACGATGCGATCTCTTTTCATATTCCCGCAATGAAGTGTGCGCTTGAGTTCATGGGACCCGACCATCTTTTGCTAGGGACGGATTATGCCCATCCAATCGGAGGTCCTGAGAAGGTTGCTGAGTTCGTTAACAGACTTGGTCTCAGCCAGGAAGATAATGAAAAAATATTCTACAAAAATGCAGCAAAACTTTTCCATATGGAAGATTAGCTTTCCGTGGGTGGTTAAGGCCATATCTCCCGGGCGGGGGCAATCCTGAACCACCCTATTTTGTTGTTTTAACGGATAAGAACCCCTCGTGTGCGCTAATTTGTGGGCTATTTGATGAAGCTTGCTTTGAGGATTATAAATATTTAGTATTAACAACGACTTGCGCTGAATGGCGGAAGTGCATGGGAATCGAACCCACCCACCAGCTCGTCACCGGTGCACTGGTTTTGAAGACCAGGAGGCCCACCAGGCGCCTCGGCACTTCCACTATGGATAAGTTAACGGAGTTGGTTCGCTGTTGTCAATGGCTAAATGCGGGTGATCTGCTCAATCTGCCCGGTTCGGGCAGACTTCCAATTGTATGCAGACATTTTCTTGTGGTTTCCGAAGCTTGCCACCGCTGGTGCCGGCATATTAAAAATCAGAATTACCTTGCCGTCGCTCTGAATCGTAGCTCCTCCCACGCCTGTTATATTGCCAGGAATTCCACCAGAGGCTTTCTTCCCCTAGAAAACATACAACGGAGGGAACCATATCATTATCGAAATCTATGATGACGGTAACTGCTTAGCCCCACATTGATATTTGGGAAACATGCCGAACATGAATTGATTTTACCAGGGGACAGGCAGGCGTCCAGGATTTAGGTCGACTTATTTATCATAAACAGGTAGGCCATATTGGGGACCATGGAGGACTTGCCAATCCCCCCCTTTCTGCTTGTTATGGTAACAGTGCGCTTTTTTGGTTTTCCTGTATTACCCTCGATAAGTATTTTGTAAAGCGAATCATTGTTCGGGGTCAGAATATCCGTCCCCGTGGTCAGGAAATAGAGGGGCAGGCCGGCAGGACCATGACAAGCTTCGGGGCGGCAGGCTTTTCAGCGACATTCCTTTGCAGGGCCAAGGGGCCGGAGAGATCAATGATTTTTCTTGTCCTCGCCGGCTGGAGGCTTGATACGGCGTTCGCACTACCAAAACCGTTTCTCATTCATTTTGTCGAAAAATATCCGCAGAGGAAGGGGGTACGTCCTGATCCTGTCCCGAATCATTTCCGTCTCCATGTCACTTATAAATCGGATGACGTAACCCCATACATTCTGATTTTTTGATAAAGCAATATATACGCCAATGGCATAAACAGTGATATTACAGAATGTTACGTAATCAATGGCCGATAATAAGACATGTGAAAGATGTCGTAGTAAAGAAAATAAGGGAATGGTATTGGCAGGAGTGTCAGGTAATTGACATGAATCTATTTGTTGGTGCAGTGTGGCGGACCTCGAAAGAGCAAATATTAAAGAGCCGACAAAATGGGTTGGCTCACAGATTTTTGTCCGAGCAAGATTTCCCCGTCCCCCCACTGGTCAGCCGACAGTAACGCGCTTTAGGCAGCGAATTGTAAACCCTACAGACAGATCAACCAAAGGGAATTTGGCAGACTTACGTAAAGAAGAGAATCGGAAGCGATCCTTGCATTTTTTTGTATACCCACTTTAGGAAGATATGTCTCCACGCAACCTTTTCCGGACATGCTCGTTGGGCGGCCGGCGCTTCCGGCGAGCCATCTTCTTTTATGTGAACGCCCCCAAGGCACAGTTCAAACCGGAAACAGCGCCTGGTCATGAATTTTTCTCTGCGGCGGGGTTTGCCGTCAATCGGACATCAGCTTTTCCACAGCGTTAAAAGTCTCCGTAACCTTGCTTACCACCACGGTGTACCTTCCAATTCATCTGAGGCGTTGATTTAGATCTGATCACCCAAAAGCTGTGATAAACAATAGTTTTCAAGGAGGACATTTGGCGCATACCGACCTGAACTGCATTGTGCTCAGGTATCGGTCGCCCCGGTCGGGCAGAATCACTACGATCGTCCCTCGCTCCATCTCCTTTGCCTTTTGCAGCGCCACAGCGACGGCCGCGCCTGCGGACGTGCCAACGAAAAGCCCTTCCCTCTGAGCGAGAAGCCGGGTCACTTCGAAAGCCTCCCCGTCGGCAACTATCACCTTCTCGCTCAGCTCTTCGGGATGGTAGATGCCGGGAACCATTGATTCCGTCATGTTCTTGAGACCCTGTATGGTGTGTCCCATGGCGGGCTCAACCCCCACTATCTTGATTTCCGGTTTCACCGACTTGAGATACCGGCCCGTTCCCATGAGTGTGCCTGTCGTACCCATGCCAGCTACAAACATGTCGACTTCCCCGTTTGTCTGGCGGAATATCTCCGGCCCTGTTGTTTCAAAGTGGGCAAGGGCATTATCGCTGTTATCATACTGATTGGGCATAAAATACTTGTCAGGTTCTGCTTCGAGGAGGCTTAGTGCCTTGGTTATAGCTCCGTCGATATTTTCTTTCGCCGGGGTAAGGAAGACCTGAGATCCGAGGCCTTCGAGAATCAGTCTGCGCTCGGTACTCACGCACTCTGGCATGCAGAGATCCACTTTGTATCCTTTTGCCGCCCCGATCATTGCGATGGCAATCCCTGTATTTCCCGATGTAGGTTCCAGTATTACCTTATCCTTCGTGAGCTCCCCCCGCTCTTCGGCTTTAGTTATCATGTAGAGAGCGGGCCTATCTTTTATCGAGCCGCCGGGATTGCATCCTTCGAGCTTGCAGAGAATCTTCACCTCAGGATTTTGGTTAATGTTTATGAGCTCAACAAGGGGGGTATTCCCTATGGCCGATAATACGTTCATAATGCCGCCTCCAAAACTATACTATACTAACAAGATACACTATTTAAAAGATTATCAGAATAACGGCCGTGAAACAAGGGCTATTTGACTCCTTGACAACCACCGGCGTTTAGGTTCTCTATAGCCGTAATATCTACTGAAATCCATAATATAAATGGCAGGGAGTCTGGACTCATCAGGCAGACTCATCAGGCATCGCCGTGCAGACTCTTTCGGCGTCATACCCCTCACCTTGTTCCATATTGAAATCTGGGAAGCCGATTGCTTTTAGATGATGCCGAGTGCACGGCAAAGTAAATATACCTTTGCTGTGGGGAGGTGAAGTGGTTTTAGGATCTATAAGGATCGGCAGGTTATAGCGCGAACATTGCATCGAAACCATAAGAACTATACGGCGGACCCGGCCTGATTTTCTGTCGCACACCCTTGGTATAAGTGTTTTTCTGCCATCAATGACTAACTTAATCTTGCCTTCAAGCGCAATTGCCCATGGGCTTTCGCGCGAATGTTCAGCCAAGCCAATATCCTCACCAAATCGCATTGATTCGCTCTGAGAAAGGTATGCCTCATAGTCTATAAAAGACATGCCTGCCTTAGGCAAGCCTTTAGTCGGTTCAGGAAATATGCTCATCATTTTCTCTCCCTCGTTTCTGTTTACGGTTAATGTAACCTAATATAAATTAACCCGATAATCTGCTTCATAGTCAGCAGGCTACACTAACGATACTAACCCGCGTTGCCTTTGCCGCTGTTCGGCGGCATATCGAAAAAAGGGAGTGTGATTGTTTATCGCAGTTATAGATGCTGGCTATGGGACTGTGCCATGACCGCCGCTTAAGCAAGATCGCATTGTCTAACGAGAGATCAGCGACGATTTTCTTGAACCTAATGTTTTCCTTCTCAAGCTCCTTGAGCCTCTTTCGCCTGGTTCGTAAGCGGCAGCAGTCTAGGCCGGTGTCACCGAGCTTCTTTGAGGCCTCTCCTGCCGTGCTTCTGCGCTTCTGCCTCCTTTAATATCGCGATGACCTGTTCCGGCGTGAATTCTTTCTTCTTCAATATCCTGCCTCCATCAAATTAAGCTCGGAGTATAATTTATCATCTGGACCGGTTTTTTTGGGCAGGGCAGGCAGAGTAACGCACAATTAAGCCGGGCATTCAATCGTTGTGCTGATAAGGCCGAAGTGCATTCATCTGTACCAGGCGCAACTTGACTTTGCGCCGTACCAGCATTTATAATGTTGGGTTAGATTTACTTTGCTGGTTTGTGATTATTTGTGTAAGGGGGTATCTTAAGATGTATCTTGATCCCGGTTTCGGCAGCATGGTAATACAGGCGCTGATTGCTTCACTTGCAGCGGTTGCAACTATTTTCGGCATCTTCCGAACAAAAATCATGGCTTTTTTCAAAAAAGGTAAAAAATCCACCAAAGAAAAAACTGATGGATAGTGGCTCGGTTGCAAAGGCAGACCCCGGCTCATTCCGCGACCCGTCGGGAGTGGTATTTCTGCGCGGAGACAAGCTATATAGGCAGGTCAATCCATGTTACAGCGGACAATACAGTGCGTTGATGTCATCGGGGTTGTATAGTGAGCTGGTCAAACAAAAACTATTGATTCCTCATGATGAAGTTGACGTTCAGGGCAGTGATGCAAGCGCTTTCAAGGTGTTAGAGCCGGAGCGTGTGGCGTTGATTTCATATCCATATGAATGGTGCTTCGGGCAGTTAAAGGATGCAGCCCTCGCCACTCTGCGTATACATAGGCTGGCGCTTGAACGCGATATGATTCTCAAGGATGCTTCCGCCTACAATATACAGTTCGTGCGCGGTAACGCGATACACATTGATACGCTGTCTTTTGACTTCTACAAGGACGGTAAGCCTTGGGTTGCCTATGGACAGTTTTGCAGGCATTTTCTCGCGCCTCTGTTTTTGATGGCGTATACCGATGTCCGGTTGTCGCAGCTTCTGAGGGTATATATTGATGGCATTCCGCTTGATTTGGCGAGCAAGCTGCTAGGCAGAAAGGGTGGATTTGCCGCAAAAGCGCACATCCATTGGCATGCGAAATCAATCGCGAAGCATGGACGTGCGGGGCAATCGGCAGGGGCTTCATCACGGCAGGCGTTAATCAGCAAATTCAAAATGACTGCCATGATTGATTCCCTTATCCGCATTGTAGAGAAATTACAGCTTCGCGGTGTGCAAACCGAATGGGGGGATTATTACACCCGAACCAATTACACGGATTCGGCGGTGGACAGCAAGAAAGCGATCGTTGCGAAATATCTGGCAAAATTATTGCCGCTTGTAACATGGGATTTTGGCGCAAACGATGGCTCATATTCGCGCTTAGCCTGTTCGGGTGATGACGGCTTTGTCGTTGCGTTTGATATTGACCCTATAGCAGTAGAGCGCAACCATGCAGAGGTACGGCGCACGAGGGAAAAAATGCTGCCGTTACTGCTGGATTTAACGAACCCCAGCCCCGCCATCGGTTTTGCTAATCGTGAGCGCGGCACACTTGATACACGGCAAAAGCCTGATTGTATCCTCATGCTTGCGGTGATCCATCATCTGGCAATTTCAAACAATCTACCGCTCGGTATGATTGCGCAGTGGCTGGCTAAATTATGCAATAATCTGATTATTGAGTTTGTGCCAAAAGCCGATTCGCAAGTAAAGATACTGCTCACCACCCGGGACGATATATTCCCGGACTACATACAGCAAGGTTTTGAAGAGGCGTTCAGTGCTTATTTCAACGTGGTTGAGAAGCAGTCTGTTGCAGATAGTGAGCGGACGGTATATTTGATGGAGAAGATACGGTGAAAGATAAACCAATAAATCAACTCGGCGGGAACATCCTGTTATGTTTCGCCGCTTTATTTATGCCAAATATCTTTTTATTTTTTCTTTTTAACAACAATAAGGTTATGAACAATCTGCATTTTAGCCACTTTGTTGTTCTGGCTGTAGTTTTTTCAATTATCAGCGTTTGCATATTCCTGGTTTATCGAAAAATATCAAATAGCATCGAAGGCGCTTTTGTGACATTGTTGATATCTTGGATATTCTTCTGGCTATTTGAAGCGATTTTATCTATTGCAGTAAGGCGTTCAGCTTCACTGGGAAGGGTGATATTGTTAGTATGCATGGCAGGGGGAATTGCAATCCTGCTTCGGATATTTCATCAATATCATTCTGCCATACAGAAATATCGAAGCGCTTTTTTAGTGCTTGCTACTACAATATGCGTTCTCTTTTCTTACAACTTTATTCCTGCACTACACTCCGAGGTTCTTATCGGTAAGGCTAATCCGCCACCTACTAAAAAGCCATATAATATTAAAACAGAATTTGTCGTTGATCATTCATTGCCGAGTCCAGATATATACTGGTTTCACATGGATGAAATGGTCGGATTCCGTGCCGTTGAGAAATATTTTGGAGATGCGCAAGACAAGCTGAAAGCAGAGCTGATAAAGCGTGGCTTTGTCTTGAATGAAAGTGCGGAACTACGTGCAGGCTATACTCAAGTTGCGGTTCCGGCGTTATTGTCGCCAACCTTTTATGACAGTTATTTAAGATTGCAACTGGCAGAAGCAGCTCATTTATTGCGCAATTCACGACAACGCCAGTTGAATGAAAGATTTCGAGCAAGCGGTCTTATCCCGAAAGATGTATTTACAGTGTCAGGTGACATTGCTTCTGGTTTTGAAATGTTCCGGGCATTAAAAATGAAAGACTACTCAACAATACTCATAAGTACAAATCTAGTTACAATTAATTGGGGATTGATTGATCGACTTTATCGCGCTAATGATGAATATCCGCTGTCAGTTCATTCTAATTCGGTTCGGGTTAATGTGTTGGAAGAAATCAACGACTTAAAGTATCTTCTAATGACCACAACACCCTTCTCTCTGGCTGATAATATAATAACCAATTGGATCGAGCATCTCAAAAAAGATTGGCTTACCGTGCCGGCATATGAGGGGGTCGTTAATCAGTTAACCTGTCAAACGCTTGGAATTATCGAGGAAAGGCGTCTTTATAGAAGATTATACGATGCGCTTTCTGTTCCGTCTCCAAAAATAATTTATATGATGAATTTCCTTGCTCATAGGCCATATAATAGAGTCTATGAAACGGACAAACTGGAAAACCCTTATCCGGATAATTTTGATGCTGTTGATTTGTTATATTTGCCGCAGTATAAATACGCCGCTAAAGTGATGCTCCTTGCGATAGACATGGTGTTAGAAAAAAATCCTGATGCGATTATTGTGCTGCAAGGTGATCACGGCATTCATCATCACCTTGTGCAGGCGTATATGGTAAATAAAGGATTTTCAGATAATCAGATTCTTTCCATGAACCATTCTGTAATTAGCGCCTTAAGAATACCGCCGCAATACGGCGGATTAGACAAGCCGGTAGACCCCTTGAACATATCTAGACTGTTGGTTAACCGCTTTGTAGGCCAAAACTATGAATTGCTGGACAAATAATGGTGATTGTTGCGCTGCTTATGCTGCTTGTACCCGGCTTGATTGCTGTGCATATTTACTGACACGAGCGTGAAATAGATAAAGCAGATTACAAGCATTTGGTTGCGATTATTTTGTTTACACATTCGCTTTTTCCTCCTCTTTGGCCAGCCTTTCCGGGCAGCCTGATCCTTCCATGACCGTGTGTTCATGGAGCGATATTTAAGAGGTGGTAAACATGGATCAGATAAATATGCGTTGTTTGTGAAAGTCGATGACAAATGGGCTGAAGGGGATAATAAAACCGCGTTCCTCATTTTCCGTAAACTGGCATTGGCGGGCGAATCATCAGTTTATAATAACTTAGGTTTCTGCCCTGATGAAGGAATGGGTACCAGCAAGAATTTTAAGAAGACCATTTACTGGTACAAGTTGGCATTGCGCATTGAAAGGGACGTAGGCGCTTGTACAAATATATCAAGCATATGAATCACGAGGAAACCGCCGCCAGGCCATATGCTGGCTCTTAAAGGCTGTAGAAAAAGAAGATGGCGGCGCAACGTTGGACCTTGCAAAACTCTATCTGAAACGACCTGGAAAGAGATATAAAGATAAAGCCATATTACTTCTCGAGAAAGTTAGACAGATGAATTACCCTTTATAGACCTCCGAGGCATATGCGAAGAGGTAGAGCGGTATTCTTCATTCTCTCTGGGAGGCAAAAGGAAGGCGCGAGAGCTTGGTCCCGGAGGTGTTCTATCCTGGGCGGCACTCCGGCCAATATATAGACTGATTCGGGGGATACATGGGATTACTCGCACGGAACGGACGGTTCATCATATTAGCGACGGATCCACACGGCAAAAATGATGACTCCATGGTTACCGGGAATTACGTTTTTTGGGTAGGTTTTGCCGAACACGCGATGCCAGAGTTGCATGAATGCCTTTGGCCGGCTCTTGCGGCGGTCGGCTGGCGGAGGTAAGTAAATGTCCGTACATATCATTCCCATTGATAGATTAAGTCCCCAAGCCTTGAGGGGCGTTATAGAAGAATTTATCACAAGAGAGGGTACCGATTACGGTGAGGCGGAGGCTTCCCGGGAAATGAAATTCGGACAGGTAAAGCGTAAACTTGAGGCCGGACTCGCAGTCCTCGTCTTTGACGATAAGACCGAAACCACCAATATTTTTCCGGCTGACAGCCCTGTCTTGAAGAATATCAGGACGTTGACGTTTTTCTCACAATCCGATTGACAGCGCCGTCCACCGATAATAACATTTATATAGGGCGCGAGCGAGCAATTAAACTTAAGTGGTGAGGATGCGCTTGCGGGCATGCGGGTTGATGGGCAGATTCTACATAGACAAAAAATACTTTGCCAGGAAACAATCGGGAAACTGGGTAAGCTTCGAAACAAGCCCTGAACTCAAGAGGACTAAGAGCGACATTTACGGAAAGTGTGTTCCGTGCATGACGAACCTGTATGAACAGCTCAAAGAAGGAAAAACAAAAATTGAGTTGGGGCCGGCGCATCAATGCTGGAAAGTGGTGGTACCCCTCAGGGGTATGGAAGAATGCATTCAATTCCTTTCCGAATTTGAGCGAGATTTTCTTGAAGACCTTGACGTGAAAGGACGATTTGGATCAACAAGCGACCCCGCAAGGGACACAAAGGTGATTGTTTGCGGCGCAGAAAGTGAGACGAAACAGGATCGGTTATTCGTCAGGCTAAAGGCATGCGCGTCGTATATAAACCTTGAGACGCAGGTTTTTTACCACAGAGGATGTGCGGAACTTTACCATGAGCTTTTTTTTGGAGATTGGCGGAAATGGAATGAGACTGAATCAGTCAAAAATCAGGCAATGGTCGGAGTTGTGCTCGAAAAAATAAGAAAAGCTCTTTTTTGGGTCAATGGGGGACGTCCATAAGATGACCCCGATTTGTCAAGAACCTGTGTGCGAAGTGAAAAGAGACATGCGCAGGACAAATCTGTTGAATTGGAGGAAAAAAAAGTAGTATTTTTATAAGAAGCACAAGGCACAGGAGAAACCATGAAAGTTCCAATCACAAGAGAAGGTTACGAAAATCTTAAAAAAGATCATGAGTTCCTGCTCAATAACAAAAGACCGAAAATACTGAAGGCCATTGAAGAGGCAAGGGCTCACGGAGATCTATCCGAAAATGCCGAGTATGACGCTGCCCGGGAGGAATATCAGTTCCTTCAGAAGAAAGTCGCTGAACTTGAAGAGATGATGAAGAATTCCGAGATCGTGGACGTCAAGAAGAGGGACTTTGATTCCGTGGAATTCGGCTGCAGAATTTCCCTCAGGAACCTCGACACAGATGAAGAAGTGGTGTATCAACTTGTCGGCCCATATGAATCGGACATACAAAAAGGCATGATTTCCATGACTTCGCCCTTGGGAAGAGCGCTCATGGGGAAGTCTGTCGGAGATGAGGTAAATTTTTCCGCACCTGGGGGACAAAGGACCTACGAGATTGTCGCAATTATATAATACCCCACGAGAAATATGAGGCGGTTCACTTTCTCCGGTTCTTTATCTGCTATCTGAAGGTCCATGGAATTTTTATTGGATTGATTTTGTTTTGGGTGCAGAGGTGACCGTAAGACCTGACCGTTGCTGGTTGGCAGGGGTGGCGCCCAAGCGATTTTTATATCACTTAGAAAATTAATATTGAATATCCGTGTATATTCTGTAGTTGGTGAATGGGTGCTTTACCCGCCGAACGGCGACAGATATTATTTTGGAAAAGACGTAAAGTATTCGGGGAAAATATTTGCTGGCTATGCAGATTTAACTTTTTTAATCAAAAAGATAGATACAGCTTTGTCCTTCATTTTTATCTGCTCTCATACATATAATTCCGTTGATATTTACGATTGTACTCCAGCAGCTTTTCGTTCCTATTTTCCCGATAGCGATTATAGCTTTCCTGTTCTTCCGTAGTTGACGGTATGCCCTTTCCCCCCCTCCATCTTGGGCTGTCTCACCCGGTATCCCCCGTACATCACCGGGACTCTCCTGTTTTGCTGCCATACGCTTACGGGCAGGAGCACCCTCCCCCAGGCGTCAAACCTTATCAATGGTTCACATAGAGACATCTTCCCTATAAGCGCTTGGTCAATAATAGCTTTTACCCTTGACAAACACATTCTGCTTGCTATACTTAC